>NZ_JBNAIZ010000006.1:0-97086 GCF_052047875.1 Candidatus Pelagibacter sp. HIMB1521
TTTTTTCTTAGAAGTAGCAATTTTTAATCTAAACAAAGTAAATTATATTTTTTTTTATAATTTATTAGATAGCAATTTTAATGATTTTAAATTTGATATATTAAAAAGTAATGTTTTTTATAGAAGTTTAGAAAATGAAGTTTTTTTTATTAACAATATCAAAAATGCAAAATATTTTTTCGATCCTAAAGAAATTAAAAATATGCTTTATGCAAATAATGAGATATTTAATTTACCTTATTCAATCAAAGTTTTTGATGATAAAATTGACAAAACAATACATTCTAAAATAAATATAGAAAGTTTAAGACTAGAAATAGAAAATCAAACTTCATATGAAGACTCAAATTATTTAGGTTTTTCAGAAATAAATTTAATAAACACAAAAAGTTTATTTGAGTACCAATTAAAAGATAATTTGTTTGAGTTTAAATTTTTTGATAAATTACAAAATCCAGAGTTTTCTTACATTGGTAAGTTTAATTTTAAACCATTTTACTCAAACATAACGGGTAATACAAATAAACTAAATTTCTCGCCTTTGTTTTCGTCAAATGCAATGATTAAAGAGCTTTTAAAGACTGAAATTTTAAACAATAAAAATATTGATTTTTATTTAATTATTTCTGGAAACAGCATCAAACAATTTGATGATTTTAAAAATGTTTTAATAAAATCAAAAATTCAAGAAGGTTTAGTAGATATTGATCAATCTAAAATGACATGGAAAAATAATATTGATTTTGAATTTTTAGATAGCTTAATATTTGTTAAAGAAGGAAAATTAATTTTAGATTCTAACGTTGAAATTAATATAAATAATACTGATGAACTTTACAAATTCTTACTTACTCCAAAAAATTTGAGAAAAAAAATAAGTATAGTTAACGTTAACTTTACTTATTTGTTCGATGAAAAAAATATTAAAGTTAAGAATATCAAGATTGACGGAAAATCACTTGAAAAATCTAAATATTCTTTCGATGATATTTTACTAAAAGAAAACAACTTGCAAAATAAAATTTATCTCAAAAATTTATTGAATGAAGTAATAAAAAATTATGTAGGATAAATCATCTTCTTAGGATCAACAATTTTCTCATAGTCTTTTTCACTAATTAATCCTGTTTTTAATGTTTCATGTTTAAGTGTTGTGTTGTTCCTCAAAGCTGTCTTCGCGATTTTTGCAGCGTTATCATAACCAATATGTGGAGCTAAAGCTGTTACTAACATTAAAGAATTATCTAAATGCTCTTTTATTCTCTTTTTGTTAGCTTTAATTCCTTTAACACAGTAAAGCGCAAAATTTTTTGTACTGTCAGCTAATAAGTCAACAGATTGTAAAATGTTATGGGCAATTAATGGCTTAAATACATTCAATTCAAAATGACCATGTGTTCCTGCCATTGTAATTCCATTGTGATTTCCAATTATGTTTGCACATACCATCGTAACTGCTTCACACTGAGTTGGATTTACTTTTCCAGGCATTATTGATGATCCAGGTTCATTTTCAGGTAGTATTAATTCTCCATATCCAGCACGAGGTCCAGATCCCAGAAATCTTATATCATTTGAAATTTTCATTAGTGCAACAGCACATGTATTCAATGTTCCAGAAAAATTTACTATTGCATCGTGTGCCGCAAGTTCAGCAAATTTATTTGGTGCAGGTTTAAATTTTATTTTAGTAAATTTTGAGATTTCTTTAACAATTTTTTTATCAAAATTTTTTTTTGAGTTTATTCCTGTACCAACAGCAGTACCACCTTGTGCAAGAAATAGTATTTCTTTTAAAGCATACTCAATTCTTTCAATACATTTTTTTAATTGAGTATGATATCCAGAAAATTCTTGACCAAGAGATAATGGAGTTGCATCTTGAAGATGAGTTCTTCCAATTTTAACAATTTTTTTAAATTCTATAGATTTTTTCTTTAATTCTTTTTCTAAAATTTTTAAACTTGGCAACATTTTAGCTAAAGTTTGTATTGCTACAGAAATATGCATAGCAGTTGGGAAAACATCATTTGTAGATTGTGATTTGTTTACATGATCATTTGGATGAACTGGTTTTTTTGTGCCTTTTTTTCCACCAAGCATTTCAATAGCTCTATTAGCAATTACTTCATTAACATTCATGTTTGTCTGAGTTCCAGAACCTGTTTGCCAAACCTTTAAAGGAAAATTTTCATCTAATTTTCCATTAATAACTTCATCGGAAGCTTTGATAATTGCTTTTGAGATCTTACTACTTATTAATTTATCTTTAGCATGAACTATAGCCGCTGATCTTTTAATTATAGCAATAGATTTTATTATAGAAATATTAACTAAAATTTTTCCGATGTTAAAAAATTTATTTGATCTTTGAGTTGATGCACCCCAATATTTGTCATTAGGTACATTTATACTTCCAATACTGTCAAATTCTTTTCTTAATTTCATTGATTAATTTTTAAGTAAAAATAATTATATTCATACAATAAATTTTAAAAAACTTATAGGAGCAATATGTCGAATTTTAGTAAAGTTGGAACTTTTATGAAAACCTTTGGTCAAGATGTTAAAACTAAGCCATCTTTTAGCACCGATAAGATAAATAAATTAAGAATAGATTTAATTAAAGAAGAGTTAGATGAACTTACAGAAGCTATGAATAATAAAGATTTATTAGAAGTTGCTGATGCACTTACTGATATTCTATATGTAACTTATGGAGCAGGACATGCTTTTGGAATTGATTTAGATAAGTGTTTTGATGAAGTTCAAAATTCAAATATGAGCAAACTAGATGAAAATGGAAAGCCTATATATAATGAAGCTGGAAAAGTTATGAAAGGCCCAAATTATTTTAAACCAGATCTATCGAAATTTGTAAGTTAGATTTCTAACTTAAAGTCCACTGCAGTAACACTATGAGTAATGCTTCCAACAGAGATCCTATTTACTCCAGTTGAAGCAATCGTTTTAACAGTTTTTAGATTAACATTGCCCGAAGCCTCAGTTTCGTAATACTTTTTAGCAATTTTAACTGCATTTCTTAAATTTTTAATGTTCATATTATCTAGTAGAACAGTATTAAACTTTAATCCTAAAATTGATTTAAGTTGATTAATTGTATCAACTTCAACCGTAATTTTTTTTCCTTTTTTATTTTTAATTGCTTTAATAACTAAAGTTTTCAAATCTGAACTAGCAATGTGATTGTCCTTAATTAAGTATTCATCACTTAAGTTAAATCTATGATTTGTGCCACCTCCTAATTTCACAGCATACTTTTGGATCACTCTAAGATTTGGAATTGTTTTTCTTGTACAACAAATTTTCGTTTTTTTTCCAGCTAATCTAACAAATTCATTCGTCATAGTTGCTATACCAGAAATATGTGACAAAAAATTTAAAGCTACTCTTTCTGCAATTAAAATATTTTTTGCCTTACCTTTAATCAAAGCAACTATGGAACCTCTTTTAATTCTTGAGCCATCTTTTTTTTTGATAATAAATTTTATTTTATTATCTATTAATGAAAAAGTTTGTTTTGCAAAAAATAATCCAGCAACAACTGCATTTTGATTTGATAATAACTTTACAGTTACAATCTTATCGTTATTAATTAAGGCTGAAGTGATATCTCCCGAAGGATACAGATCTTCGTTTAGAGCTAACTTAACAGTACTTTTTATAAATTCTTTGCTTAATTTAATTTTTGACACTTAATTATCTGCCAATAGCTGCCATTCTCTCTACAGATATTCTCGCTTTTTCTATTGTTTCTTTATCCATAATAATTTCGCCAGTTTCATTTTCCAAACAATCTAAAATTTTAGGTAAAGTAATTTTTTTCATATGCGGACACATATTGCATGGTTTAACAAAATCTACATTTGGGTTTTCTATTTGAATGTTGTCACTCATTGAACATTCAGTAACCATCATTACTTTTTTTGGTTGATTATCTTTTACATATTTAATCATTCCAGAAGTGGATCCTGCAAAATCACTAGCTTCGATTACATCTGGTGGACACTCCGGATGAGCAATAATTTTTATCCCAGGATTATTTTTTCTAATATCATCGATTTCTTTTTTATTAAATTGATCGTGTACTATACAAATTCCTTTCCAAGATATAATTTCCACGTCAGTTTGAGATGCAACATACTTTGCAAGGTAATCGTCAGGTAAAAATATAACTTTTTTTACTCCAAGAGATTTAACAATTTTTACTGCATTTGCTGATGTACAACAAACATCTGTTTCAGCTTTTACTTCAGCTGAGGTATTTACGTATGATACTACTGGAACACCTGGGTATTTCTCTTTTAGTAATCTCACATCTTTACCAGTAATTGAGGATGATAAAGAACATCCCGCTTCCATATCAGGTAAAATTACTTTTTTATTAGGGCTCATTAATTTTGCGGTTTCAGCCATAAAGTGAACTCCTGCCATTAGAATTATATCTGCAGAAGTTTTTGATGCTTCTATAGCAAGCGCAAGTGAGTCTGCAGAGAAATCAGCAACACCATGATAAATTTCTGGTGTTTGATAGTTGTGAGCTAAAATAACTGCGTTCTTTTCTTTTTTTAATTTATTAATTTTATGTATGTAAGGTGCGTGCACAGACCATTCTATCTCGGGCATCACCTTTGAAATTTTTTGGTAAATTGGATCTGTTGCTTTACGTACTTCTTGTGTAAATTCCATGAAGTTTTTTACCAATTTGAAACATACTTGTCATTCATTTATTATGAGACATATCGCGGTCGTGCTGAAATTGGTAGACAGGCACGGTTGAGGGCCGTGTGGACCAAGTCCATGAGAGTTCGAGTCTCTCCGACCGCACCAAATTTCAATTTTAACTAATCCATTCAGGTTTTTTTATACTTATTGAAGCTTCTTTAGTTTTAAATTCAAGTTTTTCATCAAAGTTTTCATCTAAAAATTTGATTAAAGCAAAGGGGTAATCATTATCTATTAACACTTTACCTATTTCATTTTCATTATTAAAAATACTTTCTCCTTCATTTAGTTTTCCGTTAATTATTTTTATAGGCATCAATCTTTTTGAAAGCTTATTTTTTAATTTAATTCTAGCTGTATTTTCTTGGCCGACATAACAGCCTTTTTTAAAATCTATTCCATTCAGTTCTTCAAAATTACATTCAATACCAAATAACTTATCTTGTAATTTGTTTAAATCTTTTGGAACTATTCCCAGTTTATGACTTAAAGAATAGTATTCATTTATATCTGTATCGTGGAGATCTAATTTTTTTAAGGATAAGTAAAGTTTTTCTAAATTAATGATTAATCTTGCTCCTAATTGTTTATTTCTTGGATCTAAAAAAATAGGATCTTCTCTATACTTAATTGTAAATCCTGACTGATCTTTTGCTTCATCAAATTTTAAAAATTTTTCATGAGTAAAAGCTGCCACAACAAACTCATTACTTAGATTAAGTATTTCAAATTTTGATCTTAACTTGTAAAGAGATAATTGTTTAAACAATCCATCTGCTTGAAACTTTTCACAATCTAAAAGATATCCTGATTTATGTTTTACAATTATAAATTCATATAAAAATTTTCCTTGTGGAGTTAACAAAGATGTGAAACAACTATTTTCCTCACCAACTTTATTTATGTCATTACTAATAAGATTTTGCAGAAAATCCTTTGCATCTTCTCCGTTTATATAAAGAATTGATCTATCCTCTAAAATGTAAACGTTTTTGATATTCATATTTGATTAATTATTTGATTTAATATAATAACTTTTTTTTCAAATGTTAGATCTTACAATTAAAAATGGACAATGTTATATCGATGGTGAGTTAAAAGATGTTGATGTTTCAATAAAAGATGGAAAAATTCAAAAGATTGGTCAAATTTCAGATGAAGCAAAAGAGACAATTAATGCTGAAGGTCAAACAGTTTTACCTGGTTGTATAGATACTCAAACACATTTTAGAGAACCTGGATCAACCGATACCGAAGATCTTCATTCAGGTAGTAGGGCAGCAATAGCAGGTGGTATAACCAGTGTATTTGAGATGCCAAACACTAACCCTCCAACTTCAAACATGAAAGAGTTTCAAAGAAAGCTAGATCTTGCTAAAAATAGAATGTATTGCAATTATGCTTTTTATTTTGGAGCAACTGCTGATAATGCAAATGATTTAGCTAGTTTAAAAGATTTAGAAGGTTGTTGTGGAATTAAGCTTTTTGCTGGCTCTTCGACTGGTAATTTATTGGTGGCTGAAGAAGATGATATAGATAAAGTTTTTCAAAACGCCTCCAAAGTCGTTGCAGTGCACTCCGAAGATGAAGCAATATTACAAATTAATAAAAAATTAATTAAAGAAGGAGATATTCAAACACATCCCGTATGGAGGAGCGCAGAGTGTGCCATAGCATCCACAAGAAGAATTGTTAGAATTGCAGAAAAACATAAGAAAAAAGCTCATGTTCTTCACATTACAACGAAAGAAGAAATTGATTTTCTTTCTCAGCATAAGGGAAACATTACTTTTGAGATAACTCCTCAGCATTTAACTCTTTATGCTCCAGATTGTTATGACAAACTTGGAACATATGCTCAGATGAACCCACCCTTAAGGGATAAATCTCATTATGATAGATTATGGTATGGGGTAAGAAATAATTTTAATGATACTATTGGTTCTGACCACGCTCCTCATTTAAAAGAAAACAAAGATAAAGTTTATCCAAATACTCCTTCAGGGATGCCAGGTGTGCAAACTTTAATGCCAGTCATGTTAAATCATATTAATGATGGAAAGCTAAGTTTAAATCAGTTAATAAATTTTGTTTGTGAAAATCCAGTTAAAATCTTTGGAATTAAAAATAAAGGTTTCATTAAAGAAGGTTATGATGCTGACTTTACAATTGTAGATATGAATAAAACTATTGAAATTAAAAATGAAAATATTGAAAGTAAATGCAAATGGTCTCCATTTAATGGATTTAAATTTAAAGGAACACCAACACACACTATCATTGCGGGAAAAATTAAAATGCAAGAGGGGGAAATTTTAGGAGATCCAGAAGGAACTCCTTTGCAATTTAGTTAAGCTTAACTGTAAAACTATTTACTAGAATTACACCTAATACAATTAAAAATAATCCTAAAATTGCTTGCCAAGCTAAGGTTTGTTTAAAAAATATATATCCCAGTATAGCAATAGTAAAAATTCCTAATCCACTCCATGTAGCGTATACAATTGCAATTGGAAGTTTGTTTACAACAAAAGTTAACAAATAAAATGCACAAAGATAAAAAATTGATAAAGCAACTGTAGGTATAACTTTAGTAAAGTTTTGAGAAACTGGTAACAACATCGTTCCAGCAACTTCACAAAAAATTGCAGCAATCAAAAATATATAAGTTTTAATCATTATTTAAAATTTTATAATTTACTAAATCTTCTTTTATTTCATTTAATATTGCTGGATCATCTATTGTTGGTGGAATTTTATACTCATCACCATCTGCAATTTTTCTTATTGTTCCTCTTAAAATTTTTCCAGATCTTGTTTTTGGTAATCTTTTTATGACAATAACAGTCTTAAATGCAGCAACAGGACCAATTTTATCTCTTACCATTTGTACACATTCTTTCGATATAGTTTCATTATCTTTTTCAACACCAGATTTTAAAACTACTAAACCAATTGGTAATTGACCTTTAAGTTTATCTGCAATTCCAAGTACTGCACATTCCGCAACAGATTGATGTTCAGACAACACTTCCTCAATTGCTCCTGTTGATAATCTATGTCCTGCAACATTGATAATGTCATCTGTTCTAGACATGATCCAAATATAACCATCATCATCAATGTGACCTGCATCGTATGTTTGATAATAACCTTCATAATTAGTCATATAGTTTTCTTTATATCTTTGATCTGCATTCCAAAGGGTAGGGAATGTTCCAGGAGGCAAAGGTAGTTTTACAACTATATCTCCCATTTCATTTGGTTTAGCTAAAGATTGATCTGGTTTAATGATTTTAACATCATATCCAGGAACAGCCTTGCAAGCTGAGCCATATTTTGTTTCCATCATTTCAATACCGGTACAATTTGAGCTGATTGCCCAACTAGTCTCAGTTTGCCACCAGTGGTCAATCACTGGGACTCTTAATAAATTTTCAGCCCACTTGATAGTATCTGGATCTGCTCTTTCTCCTGCAAGAAACAAGCTCTCAAAACTGGATAAATCATATTTTGAGAAAAATTTACCCTCTGGATCTTCTTTCTTAATTGCTCTAAATGCAGTTGGAGCTGTGAATAATGATTTTACTTTATAATCAGAAATGATTTTCCAGAAAGCACCAGCATCTGGAGTTCCAACAGGCTTTCCTTCAAATAAAACTGTAGTGCACCCTTTGAACAATGGTGCATAAACAATATAAGAGTGCCCAACAATCCATCCAATATCACTCGCTGACCACCAAATATCATCAGTGTCAATATTATATATGTTCTTCATAGTCCATTTAAGAGCTACGATATGACCACCTGTATCTCTTACAATACCTTTTGGTGTTCCAGTTGTTCCAGAGGTATAGAGAATGTAAGCAAACTCATTTGAATTCATCTCAACACAATCAGCATCTTTTGAATTTGAGACTGCTTCTTCCCAACTAATCTCTGTTGGAGCATTTAATTTGACTTCGTTTCCTGGTCTTTGAAACAAAATCATCTTTTCAATTTTATGATTTGCTATTTTAATAGCCTCATCCACTAAAGGTTTGTATTCAACTGTTCTTCCAGGCTCAAAACCACATGAAGCCGTTACTAATAGTTTTGCTTTACTGTCATCTATTCTGCTTGCAAGTTCATTTGAGGCAAATCCACCAAAGACAACTGAGTGTATGGCTCCAATTCTAGCACTAGCAAGCATAGCAATTACCGCCTCAGGGATCATTGGCATGTAAATGATTATTCTGTCTCCTTTATTTATACCTTGTTGCTTTAAGGCTCCTGCAAATCTTGATACTTTTGCTCTAAGTTCTTCATAAGTGAACTTAGATTTATTGCCTGTAATAGGACTATCGTAGATTAAAGCAGTTTTTTGACCCCTTCCTTGGTCAATGTGAATGTCTAGAGCATTATAACAAGTGTTAGTAACACCATCTTCGAACCATTTATAGAAAGGAGGATTAGATTTATTTAAAATTTTTGTTGGTTTTTTAAACCAAAAGATATCTTCACTTGCTTCTTGCCAAAAATTTTCGGGGTTTTTTATAGAATTTTCGTAAATACTTTGAAATTTTTTTGACATTCTAATTTGATTCGATTTTCGTTATTTTTTTAGTTTTTAACTTATAAATTGTATTTAATTTTAAAAATTCAGTAAAATCAATGCAAATTAATGACAATTAAGTCTTCATAAAACTAATTTTATTTGCTATTTAACCCCAACTTTGGCTTAGAGTTACTTAAGTCTAGTTTATATAAACTAATAAATAAAAACTAACGAAGAGGGAGTTTTTTATGAAAAAACTTAAATTGTTTGCTCTTACAGTTGTTGCTCTTATGGGTGTAACTGGTGTTGCAAACGCTGAAACAGCTATGCTGGCTCAAGACGATTTCGTAGGTATTTCGTTTTGGTTAGTATCTATGGCTTGTTTAGCTGCTACTGTATTCTTTTTCTTAGAAAGAAGTTCAGTTCCAGCTGGATGGAGAGTTTCAATGACAGTTGCTGGTCTAGTAACTGGTATTGCATTCGTACACTACATGTACATGAGAGATGTATGGATCGCTACTGGTGACTCACCAACTGTATACAGATACATTGACTGGTTAATTACAGTGCCATTATTGATGTTAGAATTCTATTTTGTTCTAGCAGCAGTAAACAAGTCAGACTCTGGAATTTTCTGGAGACTGATGATTGGTACATTAGTAATGCTAGTAGGTGGATACTTAGGAGAAGCTGGATACATCAACGCTACACTTGGTTTCATAATCGGTATGGCTGGTTGGGTATACATCTTATATGAAGTATTCTCGGGTGAAGCAGGTAAGAGAGCAGCAAAAAGTGGTAACAAGTCACTTGTAACTGCTTTTGGTGCAATGAGAATGATCGTTACTGTAGGTTGGGCGATCTACCCATTAGGTTACATTTTTGGTTACCTAACAGGTGGTGTAGATGCTAACTCACTAAACGTGATTTACAACGCAGCTGACTTTTTGAACAAGATCGCTTTCGGTCTGATCATTTGGGCAGCAGCTATGCAACAACCTGGTAGAGCTAAGTAGTAGTTTTACTTAAAATTTAAAAAAGGGCAGGTACAATTTTGTACTTGCCCTTTTTTTTTGCCTTAGGTAAAATTATGTATAGTTATTATACATATTTATAATTATGGATGTAAAATTAGAAAAATGGCACAAATGCCAAGTTGATATAGAGGTTCTTAAAGAACTTTCAAAAAAATCTGACATTAAAGGACTTCAGCATGTTTCAGTTTTTTTTGGATTGTTATTAGTTACAGGAACTTTAGCGTATATGACTTGGGGCACATGGTGGTCAGTTTTTTGGTTTTTGTTTTATGGAAACATTTATGGTTTTTCAAATCCATTGTGGCATGAGACAGGTCACAAAACTGCGTTTAAATCAAAATCCTTAAATGAATTTTTTTACTACATCTCTTCATATCTTTCTAATTTTGAACCATTAAGATGGAGATACACACACTTTGTTCATCATGGAAATACATATTCAACAGAAAATCCATTTGATCATGAAATTGAATATGGAAATAATTTAAAAGACACGCCAAAAAATTTATTAATGAATTTAATCCCTTTTATGGAACTTATTTATTTTAAAAAAAGTATTGCTTATGAAATTATTCAACATGCATTTGGTGTAAAAACAAAAGTAATGCAAGACTGCATTCCTGAAAATGCACAATCAAAAGTTATTTTTAATTCTAGAATTTTTGTTTCAATTTGGATTGCAATTATATTGTGGTCTTTAATTGTATCATCTTGGTTACCAGTATTGTTTTTTTTATTACCAAAATTTTATGGAAGAACTTTACACAAACTAGTTTCTTTTACTCAACATGCTGGTTTAGCAAGGAATATTAAAGATCATAGATATACAACAAGAGAAATGTATTTAAATCCTATTTTAAGCTTCTTGTATTGGAAAATGGAATATCATGTAACTCATCACATGTTTCCAACAGTTCCATCTTATAACTTAGATAAACTTCATCATCACATTAAAGATCAATTACCAAGAACAAATGATGGTTTAATTGATGCCTACAAAGAAATTTTACCAGCTATAATGAAACAAACAGAAGACACTAGCTACTTTTTTAAAAAGGAAGTACCAGAACCACAGAACGCATAAATATTGCCAAGTATGTTTTTACTTACTTGCTCATTTTAGATAAAAACCTATATATAACGCATGGCAAAAATTACTTACCACACACACGATAGCAAAACCCATACTATTGATATTCAAAATGGATTAACAGTAATGGAAGGAGCTGTACAAAATGATATTCCAGGAATTGATGCTGATTGTGGAGGTGGTATGGCATGTGCTACTTGTCATGTATATGTAAAAGAAGATTGGCTAAATAAACTTCCAGCAAAAGAAGACGGTGAAGAGGATATGTTAGATATGGCATATGAACCAAAACAAAATAGTAGACTAAGTTGCCAATTAATTGTTTCAGATGAATTAGACGGATTAGAAGTTACTATTCCAGAAAAGCAAGCTTAAATGAATAAAACAGATGTGTTAATTATTGGAGCAGGACCAACAGGATTGTTCTGTGCTCATCAACTTGGAATTATAGGACTTCAATGTGAAATAGTTGATAATCTAGATAAAGCAGGAGGGCAGTGTATCGAACTTTATCCTGATAAACCTATCTATGATATTCCAGCTGTACCAGAATGTACTGGAGAAGAATTAACAAATAATCTTCTTCAACAAATAAAACCTTTTAATGTTAAATTTCATTTAAATGAAAGAGTTGAGGAACTAAAAAAAGTTGAAAATCGTTGGCATGTTAAAACAAGTGGAAACCAAGAATTTGATGTAGCCACAATTATTATTGCTGGTGGAGTTGGATCTTTTGAGCCAAGAAAATTTCCAGTTAAAGAATGTGAAAAATTTGAAGGATCATCAATATTTTATTCCATTAAAGATAAAACAATTTTTAAAGACAAAACTATATCAATATTTGGTGGAGGAGACTCGGCTTTAGATTGGGCAATTGAATTATCAAATACATCTAAAGTAAATTTAATCCACAGACGTGATGGATTTAGTGGAGCAGAGTCTAGTGTTCAAAAAGTTAAAGAATTAAATGATCAGGGAAAATTAAATTTGTACACTAAATATCAAATGGACTCTGTTAGCGGAGATAATCAAATTAATTCAGTGAAAATAAAACATGATGAAGGAGAAATTAAAGAATTACAATCTGATTATGTTCTTGGTTTTTTTGGTTTAATTATGCAACTTGGTCCCATTTTAAATTGGGGATTAAACATCAATAAAAAAACAGTTGAAGTAAATACTGAAAACTTTGAGACTAATGTTGATGGTATATTTGCAATTGGCGATATTTGTTCTTATCCAGGCAAATTAAAATTAATTCTTTCAGGTTTCCACGAAGGTGCTCTTGCTGCTAGAGGTTGTTTTAAGTATGCAAGACCAGATGAAAAATTAAGATTTGAATTCACTACTACATCAAAAGCTGCTCAAGAGAGACTTGGTGTAAAAAAATGATAGAGCTATTTTCTGCTAATACCCCAAATGGCTGGAAGATTGGTATTATGCTAGAAGAAATTGGTTATCAGTATAAAGTAACTAAGATTGACATAGGAAACGACGAACAATTTAATCCAGATTTTTTAAAGATAAGTCCATTTGGAAAAATTCCAGTAATTAAAGATCATGAAAATAATAAAAGTATTTTCGAGTCTGGTGCAATATTGATGTACCTGGGTGAAAAAAGTGGAAAGTTTTATATTGAAGAAGATCGATTGGTGATTAATCAATGGTTGATGGCTCAAATGGGAACTATTGGTCCAATGATTGGTCAGCATCATCAGTTTCATCATTATAATCCTGGAAAAAGTGAATTTGGTGAACAAAGATATTTTAAAATTGCTAAAAGAATTTATGGAGAATTAGATACAAGACTAAAAGTATCTAAGTTTTTAGCAGGAGATAATTACACTATAGCTGATATTGCAACATGGCCATGGTTAGCAAGACATGAATGGCATGATATTGGATTAAAAAATTATCAAAACTTATCTAGATGGTATCAAGAAATTTCTGAGCGTGAGGCTGTTATAAAAGGATATGCCTTTATGGATAAAGAGGCAAAAATTCCAAAGATTTAATTAATCATCCACATGAACTTTTTCTTCTTTTTCATGCTTTTCTTGTGCAGCGATAGTGTATTTTGCAACAGGTCTTGCCATTAATCTTTTTAAACCAATTGGTTCTGCAGTATCTAAACAATACCCATAAGTATCATCCATAATTCTTCTTAAAGCTTTATCGATTTCAGAAATTAATTTTATTTGTCTGTTAATTGCTTTCATCTCTACATTTTTATCGATGTATGAACTTGCTTGATCTACTAGATCTGCTGAAATATTGTTGTCATCCATACTTCCATTGTATAGCGCTTCATTGTTTGATTTAATTAATTCTTTCTTCCATTCATTTAATCTCATTCTAAAAAATACTTTATGTTTTTCGCACATATATTTTTCAGTTTCTTTTGGAACGTAAGTTTTTGAAATTTTTATAGGAACTTTTTTAGTCGGCGAAGCCACAGTTTTCTTTGGCTTACTTGCAACTTTTGCTTTTGGTTTAGAAACTTTTTTTTTTGCTTTAGCAGTCTTTGGCATAGCGTAATTTTGAATGGTCGGAGTATATTCAGCAAAATAGGGGTGTCAAGCAAGCTGAATTGTTATAAATATTTAAATAATGACCATTAATACTAAAAATATAGATAATCTTTTTTATATTTTTGTGATATCTCATCTAATTTTCTGGACCTTGGTTCCAACTCTCACAAATCACAATTTGCCTTTAGATACAATTGAAGCTTTAGCTTGGGGAAGTAATTTAGATTGGGGTTTTAATAAGCATCCTCCTATGAGTGCTTTTTTTCCTGAGGTTTTTTTTCAAATTTTTGGTTCCCAGGATTGGGCTTATTATTTACTAAGCCAAGTTTTTGTAATTATTTCATTTTATTATGTGTTTAAACTTTCAAACGAAATACTTAAAAACAAATTTTTTGGTTTAATTTCAGTTTTATTAATTGAAACGATTTATTTTTATAATTTCACTACACCTGAGTTTAACGTAAATGTATGCCAACTACCTTTTTGGTCATTAACAGCATATTATTCCTGGAAAATTTATAGTGGTAAAAATATTAAGTTTTGGGATTGTTTGTTAATAGGTTTATTTGGTGCATTAGGGTTTTTGTCAAAATATTTGTTCATTTACTTATTAGTATCTATTGCACTTTTATTTATTTATTTAATTATTAAGAAAGAAAGAAAGTTTGATTTTAAATATTTAATAACAATTGAAGTATTTATTGTTACTTTAGTTCCCCATTTGATTTGGCTGAATAATAATGAATTCATTACAATTACTTATGGACTAGCAAGAACCGGTTTAGAGCAATCAAGTTTTATTGATCACATAAAATATCCATTAATATTTTTAGGAAAACAAATTGGTATATTAATTCCATTTATAATTTTGACTTTGTTATTAGTCAAAAAACTTAAATTCAAATTAAATTTCAAAGATAAAAATTTATTATTTTTGTTAGCAATAAATATTTTACCGATTGCTCTGATGTTTTTAACTTCATTTATAACAGGTTCAAAAATCAGAACAATGTGGATGACACCATTTTACTTATTCTTTGGAACATTAATTGTTTATTTATTCCAATCTCAAATAAATTTGAAAAAATTAAAATCATTTATGGTTGGGTTTTTATTTTTTTTCTTTTTATCACCTGTTCTGTACGCTTATGTTTCAGTATCAAAAGATGATAAGAGAACAGATTATCCAGGTAAAGAAATTGCGATGAAAACTCAATATGCTTGGGATCAACAATTCAGTTCAAAGATCAATGTTGTTCTTGGAGATGAGTGGAATGCAGGCAATTTATCTTATCATTTAAAATCCAGACCAGTTTGGGAAGGTGTGGTTGAAAGAGAGAAACTTGATCAATTGAAAGATTATATGTGTCTTGATAGTATCTGTGTAGGATCAAGATAATCTATGAAATATGTCATTTTAGTACCTGTTTATAATGACCGAGAGTCTTTGAAGTTATTGATAGAAAATATTAATTACGAGATAAAAGATTTAAATTCTGAAATATCACTAGTGGTAATCAATGATGCCTCTTCACAACAAATCATTGATGAATATCCAAATATTGAAAATTTTCAATCTATTGAAATAATCAATATGAAAGAAAACAGAGGTCATGCAAGATGTATTGCTTCAGGTTTGAAATATATCTATGAAAAAAATGAGTTTGATTATGTCATCCCAATGGATGGCGACGGTGAAGATAGGCCTGAAGAAATTAAAAACTTTATCGAATTATCAAAGGAAGCTGGAGACAGATCTATAGTTGGCGAAAGGGTTAAAAGATCAGAAAATATGATATTTAAATTATGTTACCAATTTCATAAGTTTTTAACTTTAGCATTTACAGGGCAATCTATTAAATTTGGTAATTTCACATGTCTTTCAAAAGCAACTGTTAAGAAAATGTTAGATGAAAAATCTACTTGGAATAGTTTTTCTGGATCATTAAAAAAAATTGAAAAAGATTTAATTTCTTCTCCATCAATTAGAGGCAAAAGATATTTTGGTCCATCTCAAATGAGTTTTTTCAATTTGTTAAAACATTCTCTTTCAATAATAAGTGTATTTAGAAAAACAGTTTTAATTCGTTCAGCTTTATTTATTGTTTTTTATATTTTGTTAATCAAAAGTAATGCGTCAATTGTTACTTCATTTCCTTTAGTTTTGTTATTAATAATGATTTATTCAATTTCTAGTTTAGCTTTAAGAGAAAATATTGAAGAATTTAATAATTCCTTAACAAACATTCACGATATTGATAAAATAAAATAATATGAAAAACTTTTTTAGAAAAGTTGCTTTTGGAATAGGACCCAATGAAGAAATTCCTTCTGATCCATTACGTTGGGCTTTAAATCAAGTTGATGAAATTCCAGAATTTTCATGGAAGGGAAAGATTCTTACAGAAAAAGAACTTAGAGGTCATTATAGAGATTGGGTTTATGGGGATAGAAAAGTTTTAAGAAAAAAATATAAAGATAATAAAAATCTTTACAAAACTCACAAAGATCAATTGAGGCATGATACAGGTCAAAAATTTTGGGAGTCTTTAGATATAGCTATTAGACACACTGAAGGAATAAACGGTAAAAATCCAGTCCTTGCAAAACTATGGATGTTTTGGGGGAACTTTTTTGCAATTAGCGAAAAAGATTTTTTAGCAAACTATTCAACAGGTCCTTATCAGAGAGAAATTATTTGGCCAAATTTAAATCAGTCATTTGAAAAAATGGTTTATGATGTAACTACATCATGGGCAATGATACATCACTTGGATAATAGTGAAAGCGCTGGACCAAAAAGTGTTACTGCAAGTCAAGATTGGAGAAGAAGAAAAAAAGAACCGGCAACAATTAATGAAAATCATGCAAGAGAACTTATGGAACTTCATACAGTATCTCCTAAAGCTGGTTATACTCAAGAAGATGTAATTCAGCTTGCTTATATTATGACCGGCTGGCAGCAAAGATGGGATAAAAAGAAATTAGAGACAGCAAATGTTTATTTTAATTCTGAGTATCATCAACCAGGAAAAAAAAAGGTGCTAGGAAAAGATTACAAAAGAGGAAAAAAAGCATTAGCTGCTGTAATTAAAGATCTAGTTAATCATCCTAATTGTAGAAACTTTGTTGCTGAAAGATTGTGTAGATATTTAATCACTGATGATCCTACAAAAGAGATGAAGCAACCAATTATTGATGCATTTAAAAAATCAGATGGACATTTACCTGAAATTCATAAGGCAGCTATAAAAGTAGCTTTTGAATACAATGATAAATATAGAAAATTTCAGACACCTGAAAACTGGTTCATTCAAGTTGCAAAAATTGGAGATTTGCAATGGCCTCCTTCACCAGAATTAATGGACTCATATGAATTGGGCACCAAACCAACAAGGAAACAAAGAACTCCAGAAAGATTGTTAAGAGATCTTGGTCATCATCCTTATAGAGCAAAACAACCTAATGGATGGTCAGACCATTCAGATGATTGGATGTCTCCAGAACTGTTAATTAGAAGATTGGTTTTTGCTCAAAGAAGCTACGCTTTTTCAAAACTAGAAAATAATAATGAAGAATTTTATACAAAAGTTATTACAAAAAATTTTGATAATCCTGATAAGATTTTTAATTATATTAATAAACAAGAATCTAAAATGAGAAAAAAAAGAGATATGAATGTATTATTATTTAACCACCCAGAATTTTTAAAAGCATGAAGATAAATAGAAGAGATTTTTTAAAAACAACTGCCTTAACATCGTTATATTTTGCTGGTTTTGGAGTACCGACTCTTGCAAGCAGCGGCCCAAAAAAGAATTTGGTACTAATCATGTTGCGTGGTGGAATGGATGGCTTGTGCGCAATTCCAATTAAAGATGACAAAAATTTTGAAAAGTTAAGGAGTAAAATTAATTTAGATAGAACATTAAGTTTAACTAGTGATTTTGATTTACATCCTGCTTTAGAAACTTTTAAACATTTGTGGGATAAAAATTTAAGTGCAGCAGTTCATGCAACAAACATTCCTTATACAGGAAGATCTCACTTTGATGGACAAAATTTAATGGAGACTGGTGGAAAAATTCCTTACCAAGAAAAAACAGGTTGGCTTGGAAGAGGCATGAAGCTTGCAGGTCTTACAGGAAGTGGTTTAGCGTTATCGTTACCGATGCCATTACTTATAAGAGGTGTTCCAATGAATAATAATTATTATCCAGTAGGAGAAAATTTGCCAGCACCATCAACACTACAAATAATTCAAGAAGCTTTTAAAGAACATGATGAAAAATTATTGAGTGAAAATTTGAAAATTGTTTTAACTAGAAATTTAAGAAATCAAGGAAGCAGAAAAAGTTGGGCCTTAGCAGCAAGTGCAGGTGACGAACTTTCTAGAGATGATGGTCCAAGAGTAGCAGTGTTTGAAGTTGATGGATTTGATACTCATGCTGCACAGGGAGCAACTAATGGTGCTCATGCAGATTGTTTGTCTGATTATGATAATATTATCAAAGCATTAAAACAATCTATGACCAATGAAGCATTTAACAACACTTTAATTGTTACTCTGACTGAATTTGGAAGAACAATTAAACAAAACAGTAGCAATGGAACAGAACACGGATATGGATCTGCAATTCTTTTAGCTGGAGGATTAGTTAAGAAAGCCCAAATTCACACAGACTGGCCAGGTTTAAAAAGAAAAGAATTATTTGAAGGAAGGGATTTAAATTCAACAATTGATGCAAGATCAGTATATGCATCTGCAATGTCTACAGTGTTTGATGTTGAATTTGAAAGAATTCAAAAAGATGTTTTTTGGGGTGATAAGTTAGATAACTTATCCGACAAACTTTTTAAAGTTTAATAAATTACCCTTAGATTTTTTTAATTAAAATGTATATAGGCACGCTCATGCCTGAAAAAAAATTAAATAATGAATTACTTGGTATCCTCTACATGGTTATTGCACAATTTTCTTTTGCGACCAATGATGCATTAGTTAAACATATTTACCAAAGCTTTGATGAATTAGCGGTATTAAATCAGATAATTTTCTTAAGAGGAATTTGTTGTCTAATATTTATAGGAATGTTTTTAAGTATTAAAAACCAATTTAATTTAAAAGTAATATTTTCCTCTAATAAACTAACTTTAAGAGGAATTTTAGAAGCTTTAGCTGCTGTTGGTTTTTTTATAGGGGTTGCAAAATTACCTTTTGCAATGGTTTATATTTTATTGAGTTTAGCTCCAATCATAATGACAACTTTTGGTGCGTTATTTTTAAATGAAAAAGTTAGATGGAAAAGATGGAGTGCAGTTATAATAGGTTTTACAGGTGTAGTAGTTGTCATCAATCCAGCTGAATTAAAATTTGGTTATTATTTTATATTTCCACTTCTTTCTGCAATCTTTTTATCAATAAGAGATTTAGTAACTAAAAATATAAAAACAGGACACAATAGTCTTCAAATAGCATTTATTACTTGTTTGGTAGTTACAATATTTTTTGGACTTCTTTCTATTTATAAATCTTATTCATTTAACTTAGAACAAAGTATTATTTTAATTATTTCAGCTTTCTTTTTATCTTTTGGTTATATTTTCTCAGTACTGACAATTAAAGCTGCATTAGTTTCTGTTACATCAACTTTTAGGTACACAGCAATACTTTGGGGAATTTTATATGGATATTTCTTTTTCAACGAGTTGCCAGAATATAATACTTATCTAGGTGCTGTAATGATTGTTATAAGTGGACTTATAATTATAATGAGACAGAAGCAGTTGGGTAAAATAAAATAAAAAAATTGCCTAAATTTGATACTTTAAACTTATCCACAGGCTACAATTTAATTGAAATAGTATTTTAGAAATAATAGCATTTTAAATTATGAGAATAGAAGAAGAGCTTAAGCTAGATTACTCTGATGTCTTATTCAGACCTAAGAGAAGCACATTAAAAAGTCGAAAAGACGTAAATCTTCTTAGAACCTACAGATTTAAATATAGTAAAAACGAATGGTCAGGTATTCCTATTATGGCAGCTAACATGGATGGTGTTGGTGAATTAAGTATTGCTGAAAAATTAAATGATCATCAAATGATCACATGTTTAACAAAACAACATGATGTAAAAAAAATAAAACAAAACAAAAATATTAAAAAAATCTATCCAAACATTGCACTTAGTGTTGGTATTAAAAAAGAGGACTTTCAAAATTTAGATAAGGTTTTAAAGGAATTTAGTTTTTTTAAATTTATTTGTATTGATGTTGCAAATGGTTACTCAGAGCATTTTACAAATTTTATTAAATCAGTAAGAGAAAAATACCCAACAAAAACTATTATTGCTGGAAATGTTGTTACTGCAGATATGACTCAAGAATTAGTTTTAAGTGGTGCAGATATTGTAAAAGTTGGAATAGGACCTGGAAGTGTTTGTACAACAAGAATTCAAACAGGAGTAGGGTATCCACAATTAAGTGCTGTTATAGAATGTGCAGATGCAGCTCATGGTCTTGGTGCACATGTCATCGCTGATGGAGGATGTACATGTCCTGGTGATGTTGCAAAAGGTTTTGGTGGAGGTGCAGATTTTGTAATGCTAGGTGGAATGTTAGCAGGTCATGATGAAGGAAAAGGTAAAATAGTAAAAGTAAATGGATCTAAGTATATAGAATTTTATGGATCAAGTTCAGAAGTTGCCAACAAAAAACATTATGGTGGCTTAGCAGATTATAGAAGTAGCGAAGGAAGAAAAGTTAGAGTTAAATATAGAGGAAAAATAAACGATACCGTTTTAAATATTCTTGGCGGTGTTAGAAGTAGCTGCACTTATGTAGGAGCACCATCACTCAAACAATTGAGTAAATGTACTACTTTTGTAAGAGTATCTAATCAATTTAATGATACTTTTGTAAAATAAATTAATTATTTCTTTTAAGCTCTAATCGTTGGTAAACAATAAAAATCAGCTGTATCAATTTTAGAAGAATACTGCCTTCGCATATTCCATTTTTTATGAACCCCAGCACTTGCAACACTTAAAGTTGATCTTCCATATCGATGATTAGTATTATCAATTGATCTCATTAAGCTATTTATCTTTTCATCTTTTTCAGAAGTAAATAAATTTGTTTTATCACTTGCATTTGATAATCCTGTTAGCATCACACCTGCTTTTTGATAACGATAACCATTTTTAAATATGCTCTCAAGAATTGAAACTGCAGTTTTAACTGTTTCAATACTATTGTTTGTTGCAATAGGAAAATCAACGGTCTTTGCATTTGAATAATAACCAAAGTTTCTATGAAAAGGGCTGGTTCTTACAAATACAGTAATTGCTTTTGCAACTAAAGACTCTGATCTAATTTTTTCAGATGCATTTAAACAATAGTTTGCAACTGCTTCTTTTAATTCTTGGAACGTTTCAATTCTTTTTCCAAATGATCTTGAAACCACACAGCTCTTTCTTTTAGTAGTAGTTGTTTCTAAATCAATACAAGGAATTCCTCTAAGCTCCATTGCAGTTCTTGAGCTTAAAACATTGGAACTTTTCTTAATCCATGTATTAGATTTATTCTTAAGTTGCTTCGCATTGTAAATTCCGTGCTTTTGATAAAATTTAGTAAGTTGTCTACCAACACCCCAGACATCATTAATTTCAACTTTTTCTAAAATAGGATCTAAATTATCTATTCCAATTAAACTTGTAACACCTGATTGTTTTTTCTTTGCAATATGATTTGCAACTTTACTTAAAGTTTTTGTTTTTGCGATCCCTATACTCGTTGGAATACCAGTCCATTGCAAAACAGTTTCTCTAATTTCTTTCCCAACTTTTTCTACATCCTGATCTTTAAAGTTTGATAAATCTAAAAACGCTTCATCAATTGAATAAACTTCTATTTCTGAATTAAATCGTTTAAGAGTTCTCATTACTCTTCTAGATAAATCTCCATACAAAGAATAGTTTGATGAAAAAACATTTACATTATTTTTAACGATAATATCTTTTGCTTTAAAATAAGGTTCACCCATTTTAATTCCTAAAGCTTTTGCTTCATTAGATCTCGAGATTATACAGCCATCATTATTAGATAAAACAACAACAGGTTTTTTTCTTATTTTAGGATTAAATAATCTTTCACAAGAAACATAAAAGGAATTGCAATCAACGAGTGCTATTTTCTTAGTATACTGAGTGGATGACATAAGTAACTACTCCCCAAATAAAAACATCTTGTTCTTCATTAATTAAAATTCTGTCAGAAAACTCTTTAGAACCAGAGGTTAAAAATTTTTTATCTCTTTCTTGAACTAAAGTTTTAACCACAAGTTCATCATGAACATTTGCAATCACAGTTGAAAAGTTTTTTGGTTTTAAACTTTTATCAACCACTAATAAATCTCCATCATTAATACCAACATCAACCATGGATTTACCTTGAACTCTGATGATGAAAGTAGCTGGAACATTTCTTATTAAATGCATGTTCAGATCGATATCTTCTTCGATATAATCTGTTGCAGGAGAAGGAAAACCAGCGCCTGCTTTATGTAGATAATATGGGATTGTTAGTTTCATGTTCTTGTTTTGTTCTAATTTATAGACTATTTATGGAATACACTCAATAGGTTGTATTTTGAGTCTGTAACTGAATCAAAAGTGAATCAAAACGTGAACATCCAATCCACATATTGTGGACTTGTGGATAACTTCAACCATAGATAGTTTAAGTTAGTTATTTAAATATATAAATTTTGATTTTGAATATGAATGTTTTAGATTTTGTCATGGTTGGTTCTAATGATCATCAAAAATCAGGTGACTTTTACAATGCTGTTTTTGAACCTTTAAAATTAAAAAGAATTTTAAAAACAGAAAAGTATTTGGGTTACGCTCATTCAAGTGATCCAGATAAAGTTCAATTTTATGTAACACATCCTGTAAATGGTGAGCCTGCAACTTTTGGAAATGGTTCACAAATTACTTTATTAGCTGACACTAAAGAAGCAGTAGATAAATTTTATGAAGTTGCAATTTCAAAAGGAGCAAAAGACGAAGGTGGACCAGGCGTTAGAAAAGATGGAAATTATTATGCATACGTTCGTGATTTAGATGGAAATAAGATTGCAGCAAAAAGTATTTTGACTTAAATTAAGGAGATATATGAAATTAAGTTGTCATTGCGGATCTGTAGAAGCAGAAATTAATTCTACAGTTAATGAATTAGCAAAAATAGTTAGATGTAATTGTTCAATTTGTAAAAGAAAAAATGCAACAATGGGCATGGTTAAAAATGAAGACTTTAAACTTACAAAAGGCGAAGATAAAATAAAACTTTATCAATACCATTCAAAAATTGCCAAACATTATTTTTGTACCGAGTGTGGAATTTACACTCATCACAATCCAAGAAGCGCACCAGCTATGACTGGATTTAATTTAGGTTGTGTTGATGAAATTAAAGTTGAAGATATAAAAGAGATAGCTCAATTTGATGGTCTCAACCATCCAATGGACCAAGAAAAATAAAAGTTCAATGCAATCTACTGCTGAGTGTTTTAAAAAAGTTAAAAGTGATTGTCTAAAATTCATTAAATCACAAGAAACCTTAAAAGAAAAATTTAGTAATAAAGATAAGATGCTTAAATCTTTTTTAATACCTGTATGTTTTTGGATTGCAAAAAAAGCTAATAATAAAAAACCTTACTTTGTTGGTTTGGCTGGGGGACAGGGGACTGGAAAGACAACAATAAGTTCAATTATAAAAATAATATTAGAAAAATATTTTAAATTAAAAGTATTCAAAATTTCTATTGATGATTTTTATAAAACCAGAAAAGAAAGATCTGTTTTATCCAATAAAGTCCATCCTATGTTGATGACAAGAGGAGTGCCCGGAACACATGATGTAAAAATTATGTTGGATTTCTTTAAAAAATCAAAAAGTAAAAACTTTAAATCAATAAAGTTACCAAGTTTTAATAAGGCAGTAGACGATAGGTCGCCTAAAAAAAATTGGTATAATATTAAAGAGCAGCCAGATGTAATTATATTTGAGGGTTGGTGTGTTGGTGCAAGAGCAGAAGTTAATAAAACACTTAAAAAATCAATTAATTCTCTTGAAAGAACTAAAGATCAAAATCTTATTTGGAGAAAATATGTAAATGAGCAACTAAAGACAAAATACAAAAAACTATATTCTCAATTAAATTGCCTGATTTATCTAAAAGCTAAAAATTTTAGTTTGCTTCAGAAATGGAGACTTAAACAAGAGCACAAGTTATGGTTAAATACTAAAAATAAGTCTAGTCATAAAATAATGAGCAAGGGAGACGTTATTAGTTTTATGCAAACTTACCAAAGAATTACACAGAACATGTTTAAATTTGCACCAAAATATTCTACAATTATCTTAAATTTAAATAGCAACCATCAAATTAAGACAATAAAATATAATAAATGAAAAAGTTTTTAATAATTATTTTTTGTACAATAATTTTTCCATTAAGTGCATTTTCAGCAACTTTAAAAGAAGCACTAAAACAAACTTTTGATAATAATCTTGAGCTTCAAGCAGAAAGAAAAAATTTAGAAATTCAACAAGAAGTAATCAATATGTCTAGAAGTGATTTGTTACCTAGCTTAACTCTTTCTAGTACAAAAAATTTTGAGGACACTAATAAACTTACAAATCAAAGTGGTGGAGATGCATCAATCACTGACACTGATACAATGACTTCTTCAATTAAACTTGAGCAAACATTGTTTGATGGCAGTGGAAGAAAAACAGAATATGAGAAAAGTAAGTTAGGATTAAACTTAACAGAAGCAAAATTAGTTAAAAAAGAACAAGAAATATTTTTAAGAGCTATTGAAGCCTATACAGGTTTAATTTTAGCTTATGAAAAATTAAATATTAATGAAGAAAACGTAAACTTGCTTCAAAGACAATTTGAATTAGATAATGCAAGATTAAGTAGGGGGCAAATCACAGCATCTGATTTGGCACAATCACAATCTTCTCTTGCAGGTGCACAAGCAAGATATATTGAAGCTCAAAATAATATAGTAACTAGCAGATTAAATTATGAAAATGTAATTGGTGCTATTGCAGAAGAAGCAAAATTAAAAAAAATATATAACGCACAAGTTACTATTCCAAAAAATTTAGGTGAAGCTAAAAAAATATCTTTAGAGAAAAGTCCTGAATTAATTATTGCTGAAATTGAATACGGACAATCAGAGCTAGATGTAAAAATCGCAAGATCTGATCTTTCACCAACAGCAAAAATTTCATTAGAGAGAACTTATACTGATGATTTAAGTGCAACTTATGATGAAAGAGAAAAAGATGTCTTACAAGCAACTGTTTCATGGCCTTTCCAATTTGGTGGAAAGAATAAATCTAATGTAAGCAAAAATCTTCAAGCTAAGGGAATGAAAAGATTGCTATTAGAGAATGCGCAAAAAAATAATACACAATCAGTGACGTCATCTTGGTCAACTTTACAATCTTCAAAAAGTTTTTTACAAGCAGTACAATCACAAGTTAAAGCTTCAGAAGTTGCAACTGAAGGAATTAGCTTTGAATATGAAAGTGGATCTGGAAGATCTACTTTTGATGTTCTTCAATCTAGATCAAACTTAATAAACGCAAAAATTAATCTTGCTGAAGCTG
Source organism: Candidatus Pelagibacter sp. HIMB1521 (assembly GCF_052047875.1). Lineage (NCBI taxonomy): Bacteria > Pseudomonadati > Pseudomonadota > Alphaproteobacteria > Candidatus Pelagibacterales > Candidatus Pelagibacteraceae > Candidatus Pelagibacter > Candidatus Pelagibacter sp. HIMB1521. The sequence continues at coordinate 25,635 of NZ_JBNAIZ010000006.1, forward strand.
AAAGAAGCTATTTGTTAGCTCAATACAGAGTTTTAAAATCAGTAGGTCTTTTAAATAGCGACTATTTAAATCTTAAGTAATTTAGTCTTTTTTACTCAGTAAAAACAAAGATCTTGCTAATGAGAACAAAATGTGTACATTTAAATCATGATTCGACTGTTAAAAAACGTAAAAAAAGAGGCAAAAAATGACGAAAAGTAACCTAAAAGTAGTTAAATCTACTAAAGATCAAGAAATGGATAGTAAAGAAAAGAACAAAGCACTAGATGCTGCAATAGCTCAAATTACAGATAATTTTGGAAAAGGCTCTGTAATGAAGCTTGGCCAAAAGAGAGCTATGGATATTGAGTCTGTTTCAACAGGTTCTTTAAGTCTTGATTTAGCTTTAGGTATAGGCGGATTACCAAAAGGAAGAATTATTGAAGTTTATGGACCAGAATCATCTGGAAAAACAACATTAGCATTGCAAGTTGTTGCTGAAGCTCAAAAAGCAGGTGGAATTTGTGCATTCGTTGATGCAGAGCACGCTTTAGATCCAGTTTATGCAAAAAAATTAGGTGTAAATACTGAAGAACTTTTAATTTCACAGCCGGATGCTGGTGAGCAAGCATTAGAAATTGCTGATACGCTAGTAAAATCAGGCTCTATTTCAGTTATCGTAATCGACTCTGTTGCAGCTTTAACACCAAAAGCTGAGATCGAAGGTGAGATGGGAGATCATCATGTAGGTCTTCAATCAAGATTAATGAGTCAGGCTTTAAGAAAATTAACAAGCTCAATTTCAAACACAAACACAATGATGATTTTCATTAACCAAATCAGAATGAAGATTGGAGTTATGTTTGGAAGTCCAGAAACTACATCAGGTGGAAATGCGCTTAAGTTTTATTCATCAGTTAGAATGGATATTAGAAGAATTGGTGCCATCAAAGATAAAGATGAAATTATTGGTAACTCTACAAGAGTGAAGGTAGTAAAAAATAAAGTAGCGCCACCATTTAAAGTAGTTGAATTTGATTTGATGTATGGAAGAGGAATTAGCAAGATGGGTGAATTAGTAGATCTTGGTTCCAAAGCAGATATTATTGAAAAATCAGGAGCATGGTATGCTTATAAAGGTGAGAAGATTGGTCAAGGTAGAGAGAATGCTAAGACTTATTTAGCTCAAAATGCTAAAGTTGCTGCAGAAATTGAAATGGCAATTAGGGAAAAAGCTGGTGTTATTTCTAAAAAAATAGAAGGAAACCCGATAGATCCTGAAAAATTGGAGAAAGAAAAGAAAGTAGCTGAAAAAGAAGAAGAAGCAAAAGCTGAAGCTACTCCTCCATCTAAAAAGAATTAATAGGTCATCTTTATTAATAAAAGGCGCTTAATTTAAGCGCCTTTTTTCCCGTACTGTATCTAGACATAAAATAAAAAAGCTGTATTTTAAAAATATGGCAGACAAAACTCTCAATGAAATAAGAAATACTTTTCTAAAGTATTTTGAAAAGAACGATCATCAGATAGTGGAATCTAGTAATTTGGTTCCAAATAATGATCCAACGTTAATGTTTGCTAATTCAGGAATGGTCCAGTTTAAGAACGTGTTCACAGGTTTAGAAAAAAGAGATTATGTAAGAGCCACAACATCACAAAAATGTGTAAGAGCTGGTGGTAAGCATAATGATTTAGAAAATGTAGGTTACACACCTCGACATCATACTTTCTTTGAAATGTTAGGAAATTTCTCATTTGGAGATTATTTTAAAGAGCAAGCAATTGATTATGCATGGAATTTAATCACTAAAGATTTTGGGATAGATAAAAATAGACTTTATGTAACAGTGTTCCATGAGGACGATGAAGCCTTCAATTTTTGGAAGAAAATAGCAGGTTTTAACGATGATAGAATTATTAGAATAGCAACTTCAGATAATTTTTGGTCAATGGGCGAAACAGGACCATGTGGACCTTGTTCAGAAATCTTTTTTGATCATGGTGATCATTTACATGGAGGATTACCTGGTACTAAAGATGAAGATGGAGATAGATTTATTGAAATTTGGAACCTGGTCTTTATGCAATTTGAACAAATTACAAAAGATAAAAGAATAAATCTTCCAAAACCATCAGTTGATACTGGAATGGGTTTAGAAAGAATAGCTGCTTTACTTCAAGGCACTCATGATAATTATGAAACAGACCATTTTAAAAAAATAATTAATTCTGCATCAGATATAATTAAAATTAAATCAGATAAATCTAATCTATCTAGCTTTAGAGTAATTGCTGATCACTTAAGAGCAAGTTCATTTTTAATTGCTGAAGGAGTGTTGCCATCTAACGAAGGAAGAGGGTATGTACTTCGAAGAATTATGAGAAGAGGGATGAGGCACTCTCATTTATTAGGAGCTAAGGATCCAGTATTTTCAAAATTGTTTGATACCTTATTGAATGAAATGTCAGGAAATTATCCTGAACTAAAAAGAGCAGAGTCTTTAATAAAAGAAACTCTAAAAATGGAAGAAGAAAAGTTTTTAGTTCTTTTAGATAGAGGTATTAAAATTTTAAATGATGAAATTTCTAAAATAGATAAAGTTTTACCAGGTGACATTGCTTTTAAACTTTATGAAACTTATGGATTTCCAATTGATCTTACAGAAGATATTTTAAAATCAAAATCTTTAGAGTTTGATAAAGAAAGATTTGGTGAGTTGATGAGAGAGAGCATTGAGCTTGCTAGAAAAAATTGGAAAGGATCTGGAGATAGTGCAGTTGAACAAGTTTGGTATGGAGTTAAAGAAAAACATGGAGCTACAGAATTTTTAGGATATGAAAATGATCAAGCACAAGGAGTTATAAAATCACTTCTTAAAAATCATAAAGAAGTTGATACTTTAAATGCTGGAGACGAAGGTATCATTGTTGTTAACCAAACACCATTTTACGCAGAATCTGGAGGTCAAGTAGGAGATACAGGGTTGATCTCTAAGGATGAATTTGAATTTGAAGTAACAGATGTTCAAAAAAAATTGGGAGATCTATTTGTTCATTATGGAAAAGTGAAAAAAGGCTCAATAAAATTAGAACAAGATGTTGAAATGAAAATCAATATTGAAAAAAGAAATGACACAAGGGCATATCATTCAGCAACTCATTTATTGCACGAGTCTTTGAGAAGAGTTTTAGGTCCGCACGTTACTCAAAAAGGATCTCTAGTTGAGCCAGAAAGATTAAGATTTGATTTTAGTCATATGAAACCAATTTCAGATGATGAGATGGTAAAAATAGAAAGTCATGTAAATGATATGATTTCTAAACAATCTGATGTAACTACAAGAATTATGACACCAAAAGAGGCAGTTGATAATGGAGCTTTAGCATTATTTGGTGAGAAATATGGAGACGAAGTAAGAGTGTTATCAATGGGGGATGAAGGAGAAAAATACTTTTCAACTGAATTATGTGGTGGAACTCATGTAAAAAACACTGGTGATATAGGTAAATTTAAAATTATCAGCCAATCTTCAATTGCTGCAGGTGTTAGAAGAGTAGAGGCTTTAAGAGATAAGCAACTAGAGGATTACCTTAAAAATAAAGAGAAAATGTTAAATTTGTCCTCTGAAAAAGATGATGAACAAATTAATGAATTGAGCAAGCAAATTTCAGATCTTGGTGGAAAGCCTAATTTAGATGAAAGTGATAAAAAAGTTTTAATCAAAAATTTAAATAAACAATTAGAAACTCTATCAGTTAATTCAATATTACAAGATCAATCCAAAAATAAAGTTAATGATCAAGATATCAATGGGGTGAAAGTAAGATTTCAAAATGTTGAAGATCTTCCGCCTAAAGAATTAAGAAAACTTGTAGACAAAGGTAAAAAAGAATTAGGTGAAGGTATTGTAATAGTTTTTGCAAGCAAAGATGACAAAGTTGGTATAGCTGTAGGTGTCACAGAAAAACTAACTGAAAAATTTGATGCAGTACAATTTGTAAAAGCAGGTTCAGAAGTCATTGGAGGTAAAGGTGGAGGTGGAAGAAAAGATTTTGCTCAAGCAGGTGGTCAAGACCAATCCAAAATCAATGATGCTTTTGAAAAAATAAAATCTTTAATTTAATTTCTTTTTAAGATTACCATCAATTTCATCTAAAAACTGATTGGTAGTTAAAAACTTACTGTTCGGTCCAACAAGAATTGCTAAATCTTTTGTCATAGATCCATTTTCAACACACTCAATACATACAGCCTCTAATGTTTGAGCAAATTTAATTAATTCTTGATTATTGTCTAATTTTCCTCTGTGAGCCAATCCTCTTGTCCATGCAAATATAGATGCAATAGGATTTGTAGAAGTCTCCTTTCCTTGTTGATGCATTCTATAGTGTCTAGTAACAGTTCCATGAGCAGCCTCAGCTTCCATCACTTTTCCATCAGGAGTTAACAGAGTGCTTGTCATTAATCCTAATGATCCATAACCCTGAGCCATAGTATCGGACTGGACATCACCATCATAATTTTTACAAGCCCAGATATATTTTCCACTCCATTTCATTGCACATGCAACCATGTCATCAATTAACCTATGTTCATAAGTTAACTTATGTTTTTCAAATTCCTCTTTGTATTCATTATCGAATACTTCTTGGAAAATATCTTTAAATCTTCCGTCGTATTGTTTTAAAATTGTATTTTTTGTAGACATATAGACTGGCCACCTTTTAATTAATCCATAGCTAAAACATGATCTTGCAAAGTCTTGAATAGATTTGTCTAAATTATACATTGATAGTGCTACGCCAGGACCAGTGAAATTAAATACCTCATATTTTATTTCATCTTTTCCATCTTCTGACGTCCACTTAACTTCCATTTTACCTTTTCCAGGCACTTTAAAATCTGTAGCTCTATATTGATCACCAAAAGCATGTCTTCCGATGATCACAGGATCTGTCCATGAAGGAACCAATTTTGGAATGTTTTTACAAATAATTGGTTCTCTGAATACTGTTCCTCCAATAATGTTTCTTATTGTTCCATTAGGAGATCTCCACATTTTTTTTAAATCAAATTCTTCAACTCTTGCCTCATCAGGAGTAATGGTTGCACATTTAATTCCAACACCAATTTTTTTGATAGCATTTGCCGAGTCTATTGTGATCTGATCATCAGTATTATCTCTACTTTTCATTCCAAGATCGTAATACTCAATTCCAAGATCGATATACGGAAGGATTAATTTATTTTTAATAAACTCCCAGATAATTCGAGTCATTTCATCACCATCTAACTCGACAACAGGGTTATTTACCTTGATTTTGCTCATTAAATTAAATTTATCTTATTAATTGAATTTGATTGGTTTATATACATATTAATCGAAAATTAGCAAATAGAAGAATATGTTTACCAAGATATTTCCAAAGATACACACAGAGGGTTATAAGTTTATTGTAATCGCAGGCTTCATCACAATCATCTTATTATTAGTAAATGGATTTTTAGGATTAATTGGATTGCTTTTAACTATATGGGTTTATTATTTCTTTAGAGACCCTGAAAGAACAATCATAGGAGATGACAATTATCTAGTAAGCCCAGCAGACGGTGAGGTAATTAAAGTTGAAGAGGTAGATGGACCAAAAGAATTAAATTTAGAAAACAAGAAATTTAAAAAGATTAGTATCTTCATGAACGTATTTGATTGTCATGTAAATAGAACTCCTTGTTCGGGTAAAGTTGAAGATATTTTATACAAGCCAGGAAAATTTTTAAATGCCTCATTAGATAAAGCGAGTGAGGACAATGAAAGAAACTATTATAAATTAAAAGATAATCATGGAAATGATATCGTCATAGTCCAAATAGCAGGTTTGGTTGCAAGAAGAATTGTTTGCGAGACAAATAAAGATCAAACACTTAATCAAGGGGATCGAATTGGAATGATAAGATTTGGAAGTAGAGCAGATGTTTACTATGAGAATTATGAACCATTAGTAAAAATTGGTCAAACAGCTATTTCAGGGGAAACTCTATTAGCTAAAAGATAGATATGCAACAACCTAAAAAAAATTTTAAAATAGTTCCTGAAAAAAGGAGTGCTAGAGTAATTTTACCTAATATGCTCACACTTATAGGTGTTTGTATTGGTCTTACTTCTATAAGATTTGCTTTAGATGGAAGATATGAGTTTGCAATTATAGCAATAATTATTGCAGCTGTAATTGATGGACTAGATGGTAGAATAGCAAGATTAATCAAAGGTACATCTAAAGTTGGAAAGGAATTAGATTCTTTAACTGACATGATTAGCTTCGGGGTTGCTCCTGCTTTTATAATGTATTTTTGGAAGCTAAATGAACTTGGAAGGTTTGGATGGCTAGTTTGTTTAATATATGTAATTTGCGTCGCATTAAGATTGGCACGTTTCAATGTAAATACAGGTGGTGAACCATCTTGGAGAGATAATTTTTTTGAAGGTGTTCCTTCTCCAGCTGGTGGAATTTTAGTATTAACACCACTTATATTTAGTATGTCTAGTATTGAAGTGTTTAAAGTAGATTATACAATTATTGTGCCGATATTTTTTATTGTCACTTCTTTTTTATTGATTAGTAAGTTTCCAAGCTATTCATTTAAAAAAATTGTAATTCAAAGAAAGACAACAATTTTCTTATTATTTGGAATTGTTTTATTTTTTGGATTATTGTTAATTTATCCTTTTAATGTAATTTCATTAAGTGCTTTAATTTATTTAACTATGCTTCCAGTAAGCTTTTTTCATTATCAAAAACTTAAAAAACAAAACGAAGGTCAGAATTATGACGATGAAGATGACGATCTTGAAGATGTATTGTAATGAAAAAAAATACTATTGTTTCTTTAGCAGACTCTAATTATTTCCCTTTATTGGATGAATTAATAGACTCCATCAAACAGTTCGAAGCTAGCAAAGATACTGCAATATGTGTTTTGGATGCTGGATTATCAGAAGAACAAAAAAATAAATTATTATCTAAAGTAGATGAGATTAAATCTGCAGAGTGGGATATAAAAGTTCCTGAAAGTAAAATTAAAGGAAGAGAGTGGTTAAAAAGTCAAGTTTCAAGGGCATTTCTACCAAAATATTTTCCTAATTATGAAAAATATCTATGGATTGATTGTGATGCTTGGGTCAATGATTGGCAAACAATAGAATTATATTTTAAAGCATGTGATGACAATAAATTGGGAATAACTCAAACTATTGGACCAGGTTATAAAATTACCTCAAAAGTAAATTGGGTTTTTGGAAAACTCGCAATAATTAAATCTCAAAATTTTAAACATGCAGTAAAAGCTAAAATTAATTTGGATAAAGCTAGGAAATTAGCCTTTGCACCTCATATAAATATAGGTGTTTTTTCTTTAGAAAAAAATTCTAAATCTTGGGAAATTTGGCAAAATAATCTTAGAGAAACTTTAAAAGGTGGAGATATTTTTGGCTCTGAACAACTTGCAATGAACATTTCTGTTTATCACGACAATATTGAAACAGAATTTTTACCTTTAAATTGTAATTGGATAACAAGCAATCTTTTACCAAAATTTGATGAGTCAAAAAATACATTCGTTGAACCTTATTTACCTAATTACAAAATTGGAATAATGCATCTTGCGGCTGGCATTTGGAAAAACAATCAAGATATGAGAGTAAATAAAGATATCAAAATAGAAATCCAAACTCTTGATGGCAAGATATTAAATAAAAGCTTAAGATTTGAAAATTAATTGAAAAAAAATAAAATTTCAAAAAATTGGGTCAACAAACAACGGAGAGATACATACGTTAGACAATCAAAAGTTGATGGTTATAGAGCAAGATCTGCCTACAAACTTATAGAAATTGACGAAAAATTTAAAATTTTTAAAGGTGGATTAACTGTTATTGATATTGGAGCTGCTCCTGGAAGCTGGTCCCAATATGCAAATAAAGTATCTAAGAATGGGAAATTAATTTCAATTGATTTGAAAAAGATGGAGCCAATTGGATCAAGTTTTCAAATACAAGGTGATTTCACTGAAGAAGGAGTTCAGCAAGAGATAAAAAAAAATACAACCACTAAAGTAGATGTTGTGATGTCAGACATGGCTGTAAATACCACAGGAATTAAAAACATTGATTCAATTCAAACAGGAGAACTTTGTAAAGAAGCAATGGTATTTGCGAAAGATTTGCTAAATGAAAATGGTTACTTTATTTCTAAAATCTTTATGGGGGGAACTTTCAACGAAATAGTCGCAGAAGGTAAAAAATATTTTAAAGAAGTTAAGGTTTTTAAACCTAAATCTAGTAGGAAAGATTCAAAAGAAAGTTTTATAATTTGTAAAAAACTTAGATAGAGACTTTAAAATTAAAAGGAATCGTATATAAAAGATCATGGTTCCTATAAAAGAAGCGCTCACCTTTGACGATGTTACGCTAGCCCCAAAGTACTCAGAGATATTGCCATCTGAAGTAAATACATCAGTAAATTTAACGAAAAATTTAAAACTTAAAATCCCACTTTTATCTTCTGCTATGGATACTGTAACAGAAAGCAATATGGCTATAGCAATTGGTAAAGCAGGAGGAATAGGAGTTATTCATAGAAATTTAGATATCAAAAAACAAATTTTAGAAATTAAAAAAGTTAAAAAACAAAAATTGTTAGTTGGAGCAGCTGTTGGAGCATCAATTGGTGAATTTGATAGAGCTAAAGCTATACTTAAAGAAGGTGTTGATTTAATTGTAGTAGATACCGCTCACGGACATACCAAAAAAGTGGGAGAAATAGTTAAATATATAAAAAAAATTAAACATAAGAACATCGCTTTATGTGCTGGAAATATTGCAACACCAGAAGCAGCAAAATTTTTAATTAAATTAGGAGTAGATATTATTAAAGTTGGTATTGGACCAGGATCAATTTGCACAACAAGATTAGTAGCAGGGATAGGTGTTCCACAGTTAAGTGCAATTTTATCAGTAAGAAATGGACTTAAAAATAAAAATGTAAAAATAATTTCTGATGGTGGAATAAAATATTCTGGCGATTTGGCAAAAGCTTTTGCAGCAGGAGCGGATGCAGTCATGATAGGTTCTTTATTTGCAGGTACAGATGAAACACCTGGTAAATTAATAAAGAAAAATGGAAAATTATTTAAAAGCTTTAGGGGGATGGGTTCTGTAGGAGCTATGAATAAAGGTTCGGCAGATAGGTATTTTCAAACTAAGCAAAAAGATACATCCAAGTATGTTCCAGAGGGAGTGGAAGGTTTTGTAAAATACAAAGGTGATGTTGGCAGTATTATATTTAAATTAATTGGTGGCCTTAAATCATCTATGGGTTATCTTGGTTCAAAAGAAATTGTGAAATTGAGAAATAAACCACAATTTGTTAAAATTACTAAAGCAGGATTTTATGAAAGTATGGTTCATAATGTGGATGTAATCAAAAATGATAATAAATATTAATGAATAGAATTTTTAAATTTATTTCACTGGTTGTTTTAGTTGTTTCGTTTCAATCTAATTCTTTTTCAAAAGAAAATTTTTTTAATGAAGCAATTAAATTGTATGAAAAAGAAAAATATGAGGATGCGAGATTTTTATTTGAGAGAAATATCGTATTTAATCCAAAGGATGCAAATTCATATTTGTATTTAGCGAAAATTTATAATCATGAAGAAGATCAAAGAAAAGAAGAATACAACTTAGAAACTACTCTATTAATTGATCCTCAAAATGAAGAAGCTATTTTAATGCTAATGAAAATTGCACTTGAAAAATCTAATTACGACAAAGTTAAAGAATTATCTGAAACATTTGTTCAAGTATGTAAGTCATTATGTGATGAAAATAATGAAATTTTAGAGTCTTTAAAAAATTTAGAACCAAGTAATGAGTCTTGATAATAGCATTAACAAAATCTTAATTGTAGATTTTGGTTCACAATTTACTCAATTGATAGCTAGAAGAATAAGAGAACTGGGTGTTTTCTCGGATATTGTGAGTCATAAAAAAATTAAACTTAATCAAATTAATCAAAGCGTAAAAGGTATAATTTTATCAGGGGGTCCACTGAATGTTTATCAAATTAATAAGTATTCATTTGATAAAAAAATTTTGGAATTAAATATTCCTGTTCTTGGCATTTGTTTTGGACATCAAATATTATCTAAACTTAATGGAGGAAGAGTTAAACAATCAAAGCATCGTGAATTTGGTTTAGCAAATGTAATTAAAAAAAATAATAGTCTCTTAACTAATAATTTTTTTGGTACAAAAAAATCTAAAGTAGTCTGGATGAGCCACGCTGATCAAGTATCTAAATTACCTAAAAATTTTAAAGTAATCGCTTCAAGCTCAAATTCAAAATTTGCAATTGTAGAAAATAAAATCAAAAATTATTATGGTGTCCAGTTTCATCCAGAGGTAACTCATACAGAGAACGGAAAAAAACTGATTAGTAATTTTATTTTTCTTATTTGCAAAATAAAAAGAAATTGGTCTTCAAAAGATCAAAAGAGACAATTAATTAAAGATGTCAGAGCTGAAGTTGGAAATAATAAAGTAATTTGTGCATTATCAGGTGGTGTAGATAGTAGTGTGGTTGCTCAATTATTGAATAAAGCAATAGGTAAAAAACTATATTGTATTTTTGTAAACACTGGATTGCTTAGAAAAAATGAAGAAGTTCAGGTTGTTCAAACTTTTAAAAAACGACTAAAAATGAATTTAATCTATGTGAATGCTGAAAAGGAATTTTTAAGTAAATTAAAAAATGTTTCTGATCCAGAGAGAAAAAGAAAAATAATAGGAAATCTATTCATCAAAATATTTGAGAGATATGCAAAGAAAATAAAAAATGTAAAATTTTTGGCACAAGGAACTTTGTACCCAGATTTAATTGAAAGCAAGTCTGTAACTGGAAGTCAAACTTCCAAAATAAAATCACATCATAATGTGGGTGGTTTACCTAAAAAAATGAATTTGAAGTTAGTAGAGCCATTAAAATTTCTATTTAAAGATGAGGTAAGAAAATTAGGTTTAGAGTTAAATTTAAGTCATGAAATAATTTCACGACATCCGTTTCCTGGTCCTGGTTTAGCAATTAGAATGCCAGGTATTATTACTAATGAAAAGATTAAAATTTTAAAAGAAGCTGATCATTATTTTATACAAGCTTTAAGAGATCATGGGCTTTACCATAAAATTTGGCAAGCATATGCAGCATTACTTCCAGTAAAAACAGTTGGTGTTATGGGTGATAACCGAACATATGAATATTTATGTTTACTAAGAGCAATTACCTCTGAAGATGGAATGACTGCAGATTTTTATGAGTTTAAAAAATCTTTTATGCAAACTATTTCCAACAAAATTGTCAATAGCATAAGAGGAATTAATAGAGTTGTGTATGATATTACTTCTAAGCCCCCAAGTACTATTGAATTAGAGTAATTTTAATTATAAAAACATCTTATGAAATATTTACATACAATGATCAGAATTAAAGACGTAGATGAATCTTTAAGATTTTTCTGTGAAGGTCTTGGGCTAAAAGAAACAAGAAGAATGGAGAATGAAAAAGGAAGATTCACTCTAATATTTCTTGCAGCTCCTAATGATGACAAAGCAGAAATTGAGCTAACATATAATTGGGATGGGGATGAACTAGGAGAAGGTTCAAGAAATTTTGGTCATCTTGCATATAGAGTAGATAATATTTACGAAACTTGCCAAAGATTAATGGACATGGGTTATACTATAAACAGACCACCAAGAGATGGTCATATGGCATTTGTTAGATCACCTGATAAAATTTCAATAGAAATACTTCAAGAAGGTAATTTAGAACCAAAAGAACCTTGGTCTTCTATGGAGAATACAGGTACCTGGTAACATTTTTTAATGTGGATTGAGAAGTTTAACAAACCATATAAAGAAAAAATTAAAAAATTAACTTTTAACTTTGCAGACATTAAAAAAGGTGAAACAATGCTAGTGTCGTCACCATCATCGATAGCTAAATTCATAAAAAAAATTCCAAAAGGAAAAAAAAAGACAGTTATTGAAATGAGAGATGCATTGGCAAAAAAAGCTAAAGTAAACAAAACATGCCCTGTTTCTACAGGAATATTTTTGAGAATTGCTATAGAAGCATCATTAGAGGAACAAAGAAAAAAAAAATTAAAAAAACCCAACCTTCCTTTTTGGAGAATTATTGATGAAAAAACTGCAGTTGCAAAAAAACTATCTATATCTAAAAAGTTCTTAAATACTTATATAAATCAAGAATTAAGAAATGAATAAAATTAAAAATTTTATACGAAAAAAAAATAAGTCAAAAATAGTTAGTCTAACTGCTTATTCAAAAAATATTGCTTCAGTTTTAGATAATTATTGTGATCTGATTTTAGTAGGAGATTCACTTGGATCAGTTTTATATAATTACAAGTCTACTAGAGAAGTAACTTTAAATACTATGATTGAACACTCCAAGAGTGTTCGTATGGGTATTAAAAAAAGTTTAATGATTGTTGATATGCCTCATAATACTTATCGTAATCCTAAAGAGGCATTGAAAAACGCAAAATTAATTATGAAAAAAACTAAATGTGATGGGGTCAAATTAGAAGGAGGAAAGAAAATTATAAATACTATTAAAGCCTTAGTTAAAAATAATATACCTGTAATGGGTCATATAGGAGTTTTACCTCAGTCAGATAAAACATTTAAATTTAAAGGTAAGAAACAAAGTGAAAAAGAAAATATTATGAGAGACGCAAAGTTACTTGAAGAAGCTGGTTCATTTTGTATGGTTTTAGAGTGTGTTCAAACATCATTAGCAAAACAAGTAACTAAAAGTGTTGCAATTCCAACAATTGGGATAGGAGCATCTAAAAATTGTGATGGTCAAATTTTAGTTTTTGATGATTTGATAGGTTTAAATCCAATTAAATTTAGATTTGTTAAGAAATATACAAATATAAAGAAAGAAATATCAAAAGCAGTTTCTAATTACGCTAATGAGGTTAAAACAAGAAAATTTCCCTCAAAAAAATATTCTTTTAATTAAAAGTATTTTTTAAATTCTTCATTAATATTAAGTATCTCAAGATCTACTAAACCACCTATAATTAATTGTAGACCAACAACTAAAATAAATATTAAACCAATGTATGCTATCCAAATATGTTTTTGAATATAGTTAGCCATATAAGTAGCTAAAGCACCTGTGAGAACGACCGATAGGACAAGACCAAAAATCATATAGCCAAAATATCCTTGAGCTGCAGCAACAACTCCTATGACATTGTCAAAACTAATCATTAGATCAGCAAATAGCACTTTACCTATACTATTAATGTATGATGGTTGTTTTGTTTTTTTAACTGAAGGTTTTATATTTTTTATATCAACAAGGTCTTTTCTTAAATCATTTACTATCCACACTAACAACAACCCACCTAAAATTTTTATAAAATAAAATTCAAATAAAAAAGTAGCAAAGATTGCAAAAAAGATTTTAAAAACAAACGCTCCAATTACACCCCATAAAATAATTTGTTTTCTATTTTTGGGTACAAAATTTGATGCAATAGATCCAACTATCACAGCATTATCTGCAGTTAAGATAATAGTGATAAAAATAATTTGGGTTAGAATTATGAGCTCTTCAATCAAGATGTCTAATTATTATTTTAATTTATAGAGATTGCAATCAAAGAATAAAAAAAAGGCGGTCAAAAAATTTGACCGCCTTAATAATTGTATTTTTATTAAATTATCTTTCAGACCAAGTAGGCATAGGATATTTTAACTCACAAGCTGCTAACTCAAATGGATATACTGTACAGTATTTTCCATTTTGAACTTGCATTAAAATACCTCTAGTCTTCTCGTTTTGACCATCTGCACCAAATTTAATTCCTCTGTAAGGAACAATTAAAGATTCAGATGACATATCTAGATTTACTAGAGCTTGTCTGATTTTCTCAGGATCTGTTGATCCAGCATTATTAATTGCATTAGCTAAAGCCATAAAACCTGTAAATGCTCTTGCAGGTACATCTGATAAATCTCTTCCACCAGAGTGTGTTTTAAACAAATCGTTTACAGTTCCAATCATAGGAATAGTTTTTGCTAAGTCAGTGTTAAAAGGTGATCTTGTGATCACACCTTCTGCTTTGCTTCCCATTGTATCTATGAATTTAGGATCTGTATAACCAGCGTTTTGAGCAACTAAAAGTTTAGGATTATAATCAAGTTCTTTTGCAGTATTTAAAAATAAATATGCATCAGCTGTATAAGATGAAGGCAATAAAACATCTGGGTTTTTCGCTTTCAATCTTTGTACTTCAGAACTTAAAGTTGTTGTTTTAGCTTTATAGCTAATTTTCTCTACAACATCATAACCTTGTTCTTTAGCCATTTTATCTTGAGTTCCACCACTATCAGCACCCCACAATGTATCTTCATGAATAATACCTAGTGTCTTTAACTTATTGCTATTCTTTTTGTTAAAGTCGTTCATGAATTCAAACATAAGCTGAGTAAACTCACCATCGTGTGGAGTAACTCTGAAGAAGTATTTAAATCCTCTTGTTGTTAATTTTGGAGAAGTAGATTCACCGTTTACCCAAGGTATTCCTGCTCTCTCAGAAACCTGACTAGCAGCACCAGTTACTGATGAGTAGTAAGCTCCAAACATCGCATGAACTTTGTCAGAATTTAACATTTTCTCAGTTTCACCAACACCGATATCTGGTTTTCCACCATGGTCTCCAACTACGATAGATATTTTACCGCCGCCTAATCCTTTTAATCCTGCATCTTTCGCAAGTGGCATACCTGGAATGTTATGACTGTTATTGATGATATCTAAAGCTGTCTTAACTGCTGCAACAGCGTCTTTACCAACCTGAGCAACAGGTCCTGTAAGTGGATAAAGTACTCCAATTTTTACATCCTCTGCGTAACTAATTGCTGGCGCAGATATTAATGAAAAAAAAGTAAATACTGTAAGAATTAATTTTTTCATTTTTTTCCCTCTTGTTTAATTTTTAAATATCTAACTTAATACTATTCAATTGATCAATTCAATGATTTAGTTTTTTTATTTTATCAATGCTTAAGAAGTATTTGTTTAATATATACATTCTTTATATATACTTTAATAATAAACCAAATGACTTCTGAAATTATAATTCAAGCTATAGTCACAGGATTAATGATGGGATTAATCTATGCATTAATTGCAGCAGGCTTGAGTTTGATTTTTGGTTTGATGGAAATTGTAAACTTTGCTCATGGAGAGCATTTGATGTTGTCTATGTTTTCATCATTTTGGCTTTGGTCTTTATTTGGTTTAGATCCATTATTCTCGATACCAATAACTATACTCTTGTTGGCATTTTGTGGAATTGTTACTCATTATTTTTTAATTCGCTACATATTAAAAGCAAAAATGCTTATCCAAATTTGTGCAACATTTGGATTGTCTATTTTTATTAGATCGATTGCTCAATTATTATGGACACCAGACTTTAGAAACGTTGATAAACCTCTATTAGAGGGTCGTATTGAAATTGGATCTGTGTTTATTGGTCAACCCCAATTATATGCAAGTCTTGTTTGTTTGGTTGCTTTTTTTGGTTTGTATTGGTTTGTGACAAAAACAGAAACTGGATTAGCCCTTCAAGCGACAGCACAAGATAGACATGCAGCAGAAATTTTAGGAATTCCATCAAATAAAATGTTTGCAATTGGTTGGGCGATTGGACTTGGTTGTGTAGGTGTAGCGGGCGGAATGATGGCAAACTATTTTTTTATTTTTACTGATGTTGGTATTAATTTTGCATTATTTGCTTTCGTTGCAGTAGCATTAGGAGGTTTTGGAAGCATCATTGGGTGTTTATATGCCGGTATAATTATAGGTTTAGTAGAATCTCTTGGTGGATTATTGATCGATCCATCATTTAAACTTTTATATGTATTTGCAATTTACCTTTTAGTTGTGATTTACAAACCTCAAGGTTTGTTTGGTAGGTATTAATGGATAATAAGTTAGAAATTGCAAAATCAGAACCGATTTGGAATACGAATAATAGAGTAATATCAATTATTACTGGCCTAATTATACTTTTGTTTGCTCTTCCACTTTTTGGGATGAATTCATTTTATCTCCATTTATTTATTATGATTTTTATGCATGCAGTTATGGCCCAGTCTTGGAATGTTATAGCAGGTTTTTCTGGTCAAATTAGTTTAGGTCATGGAGCGTTTTTTGGAATAGGTGCATATGCAACTTCATTTTTTTATATGGAGTACGGAATAACACCATGGATCAGTATATTTTTTGGCATGTTAGTTTCAGCAATTTTTGCTGTCTTAATTGGCATACCAATGCTGAGATTAAGTGGTCACTACTTTGCAATTGCAACTTTATTAATTGGAATAAGTTTCCAAGTAGTTTTTCAAAGATGGGATTTAGTAGGAGCTGCATCAGGATTATGGGTGACAATGACACCAGAAGATTCGTGGTCTGCATTGCAGTTTCATAGTAGTAAAGCTCCATATTATTATGTTTTTTTAATATTCTTTTTGATCACATTCTTTTTAGTTTGGTTACTAAGTAGATCAAAACTAGGTTACAGATTAAGAGCAGTTAGAGATGATCCACAAGCAGCATTAAGTTTATGTATAAATGTTTCAAACTATAAAATTATAGCTTATGTGATTTCAGCAATGATCATGGCTCCAATGGGTAGTTTGTTTGCTCAATATATTTTGATTATTGATCCAGATAGAGTTTTCAATATTGAAATATCAATTATAGTTTTATTAATCACAGTCCTAGGTGGAATTGGAAATGTTTGGGGCCCAATTATAGGAGCTGCAATACTTGTGCCAATTTCAGAATATTCAAGAATTTATTTAGGAGGCACAGGTGGCGCTGTTGACTTAATTTTTTATGGTTTGATTTTAATGATTATTTGCATTTTTAGACCAAATGGTCTGATCTCATTTATTCCTAAAGATATTTTAGAAAGAAAAAAACAAAGATGAAAATATTAACAGTTGAAAATCTAAGTAAATCTTTTGGTGGAATCCATGCAAACAGAGATATTTCTTTTGATGTCGAAGAAGGATCTATTTTAGGAGTTATAGGACCTAATGGTGCTGGTAAATCTACATTATTTGATTTGATTACTGGTTTTACAAAACCAGATACTGGAAAAGTAAAATTTTTTGATAAAAATATTTTTGGAATTAGTCCTGATAAAATTAGTAACCTTGGTGTAGGTAGAACCTTCCAAAAACTAAAACCATTTGCAGATCAAACATTACTTGAGAATGTAATGATAGGAGCATTTGTAAAAGAAAAAGATATTAAAAAAGCAAGAGATAGAGCCTTAGAGATTATTGACTTTGTAGATTTGATTGAGAAAAGACATCATTTTGCAAAAGAGTTATCAACCGGACAAAGGAAAAGATTAGAAATGGCTAGAGCTATGGCCATTGATCCCAAATTACTTTTGATGGACGAAGTAACCGGAGGTGTGGATCAAAAGACTATCCCTGGACTTGTCGAACTTGTTAAAAAATTAAAAAAAACTGGTGTAACAATTATTACAATCGAACATAACATAAATATTATCATGGAAATTTCGGACAATGTTCTTGCATTAGATCAAGGAAAAAGAATTGCATTTGGAGAACCAAAAGAAATTCAAAACAATAAACAAGTAATAGATGCCTACCTAGGAACTTTTGATGCTGCTTGATGTAAAAAATATTGATGTTTTATATGATGATTTTCAGGTTATCTGGGATGTTTCTATTAATGTAAATAAAGCTGAAATGGTTGCGCTTTTAGGACCAAATGGTTCTGGTAAAAGTACTGTTTTAAATACTATAAGTAATCTTGTTGAACATAAAAAAGGTTCTATCACTTTTGACAATACTTTAATTTCAAATATTCCAACTTATAAAAGAACCGAGTTAGGAATTTCACATGTACTTGAAAGAAGAAGGGTTTTTCCTCATCTTACTGTCAAACAAAATCTTTTATTGGGTGCATGGCATCCCAAAGCAAAAGAAGAGTTAACAAATTCATTAATCAAAGTTTATAAGATATTTCCAAAGCTAGAAACTAGATCAGATCAATTAGCAAAAACAATGTCTGGTGGTGAGCAACAAATGTTAGCTATAGCAAGAGGCATGATGGGTTTACCAAAACTTTTGATGGTGGATGAACCTTTTTTAGGTTTATCACCAATGGTTATGAAAGACTTAATTAAGATATTTAAAAATATAGTTGCAGAAGGGATATCAATATTATTCGTAGAACAAAACGTAAGACTTGCATTAAGTATGGCAGATAGAGGATATGTTTTAGAAAGTGGAAGATTAGTTATCGATGGTAAATCAGAAGATCTAATTGATAATGAAAAAGTTACTAAAGTTTTTTTAGGAAATTAATTAAAAAGCAGCAAGATCATTATTTAGTTTATCAGTAATAAGCATTTTACCTGGACTATGAGTAATACAAAAATCGGGTTTTGAATTTTCTAAAACAGATTGAGGAGTAACACCACACGCCCAAAATACAGGAATTTCGTTGTTCTTTATTGTTCTAGGTGGATCACCATATTCAGGTTTCATTATATCTTTAATTCCAATTTCGTCTGGATTACCAACATGTACTGGTGCGCCATGCACAGCTGGAAATCTGGAACTAATTTGAATTGATCTAATTGTATTCTTTGAGCTTAAGGGTCTCATAGACACAACTAGTTTTCCTGAAAATTGTCCAGCAGGTTCACAGTCTATTGAAGTTTTATACATCGGAACAATAGTATTGTTCTCTATGTGTTGAATTGGAATACCAGCTTCAATTAAAGGTAGCTCAAAAGACATTGAACATCCTAGAACAAAAGTTGTTAAATCTTCGTTCCAATATTTTTTAATATCATATGGTTCGTCAATTAATTTCCCTTTTTCCCATACTCTATATTGAGGAACATCAGTTCTAATATCAATATCACCAAGATCTTTTAATGAAGGATCTCCTTTAGTACCAAATCCAATTAATGGACAAGGTTTTGGATTTTTTTGACAGAAAGAAGCAAAGTCCATTGCATATTTGCTTGGTAAGATACAAAGATTTCCTTGAACATACTTATTAGCAGCACCTGCAGTTTGCTCTTTGTAATTATTTTCTCTTATAACTTTTCTTGCCTCTAATGGATTTTGAATATCTAGCATTAAATTAGTATTTAGATTTCTTTGTTCCTTCTATTATTTCTTTTAACTCGTTGTATTCTTCACAGTTACAAGTTTCCAATACTTTAAGTCTTTCTTTAGCTAAATCCATTCTATTTGTAGCAACATATAATTCACCTAGATACTCATTTATTCCAATATGGTCTGGTTTAATCGCTAGACCTTGAAGATAATATTTTTCTCCATTTTCAAAATCACCAAGTTTTCTTGTTGTAAAACCAAGATAATTAAGTGTATCCGCTTGATTTGGTTTTTTATCGTTTGATTTTAGAAGAAGTTTTTGAGCTTTTTCATATCTCTTTTTAGCTTTTTCTAGTTTGCCTTTTTTTTCAAATTTTTTTGCAGCTTTAACATGAGTAACTGCTTTATCGTAGTCTGATTTTACTTTCTTAGGTGTTGAGTCTGAACCTGCTGACATTGCATTGGAAGCAAAAAAAACAAATATCAAAGCAGTAAATATTTTTTTAATCATTATAAAAATTTCTCCATTTGGCTTAAAGGTTTTAAATTTAGTCCATTTTCAATTAAATTTTCTCTAATTGATCTTGCAGTAGCAAGTGAACTTTCATTATCACCATGTATGCAGACAGAGTCGATTTCACAAGGTATTTGCTTTCCACTGTGACAATTCAGTGCCTGATTTTTTACCATACTCAATACATGTTTTTTAGCTTCTTCAGGATCAGTAATTAATGCATGTGATTTTTTTCTAGAAACTAAATTTCCATCATCTTCATAGGTTCTATCTGCAAAAATTTCACAGGCAATTTTCATATCTAATTTTTTAGCTGCTTGTTCCATTTTAGAGCCAGTAGGTACTAAATAAATCAAATCTCTACTTATTTCATTGATCGCCTTTGCTAAAGTGGTTGCTAAATCAATATCTTCACATGCCATATTATTTAAAGCTCCATGTGGTTTTATATGAGTAACATTTTCTCCATGATCTTGAGCAATCTTTTGTAAAATTTCATATTGATCAATAATTAATTTTCTAACTTCTTCAGGTGCAAGGTCCATTCTTTGTCTTCCAAAATTTTCTGGGTCATTGAAAGATGGATGAGCACCAATGCTTACACCGTTTTTTTTTGATATTTGAACCACTTGGTTCATAGATTCTTCATCACCGGCGTGAAATCCACATGCAACGTTAGCAGAATTTACTATATCGAGTAAATCTGGATCATATTTATTTGAATGGTGTTTTGATTTTTCACCTAAATCACAATTTATATTAATTTCCATAGTTCTAATTGTTGAAGTATAACATGCCATGATAAAAAATATATCAAATCTTGGTGACGCAGCTGTTTATTGCGATTTTGGTGTAGAGGTAAATAAATCAGTTAACTCTGAAGTAATAAAATATTTTAAAGCTTTAAAAAAAGAGAACGTTGAATGTATAAATAATCTTACTCCTTCTTATAATAAATTAATAGTTTCTTATGACCTTAGAAAAACAAACTTTAAAGAAGTTAAAAAATTAATTGAAAATTTAAATGTTAATGAAACTCAAGATAACAATAGCACTAAAATAGAAATTCCAGTTTGTTGTGATGATCAATTTTCTCTTGATATAAAAAGATTAGAAGAAAAATTAAATATTAATCGAGATAAAATTTTAGAAAATTTTTTTAGTAAGGAATATTTTTGTTATATGACCGGATTTATTGCCGGTATGCCTTTTTTAGGTGATTTGGATGAAAATATGAGAGTACCAAGATTAGAAACACCAAGAGTAAAAGTACCCAAAGGATCAGTTGCTTTAACTGAACAATTTGCAAATATTTATACATTTGAAAGCCCTGGTGGATGGAACATACTTGGTAATACACCTGTAGATGTTTTTGATAATTCAAAAGAGGAAGAGCCAAATTTAATAAATCCTGGCGACATAGTAGTTTTTAAACAAATAAATCTCGAAAAATATAATAGTTACAATGACAAATAATTTAGAAATTATAAGAGCTGGAGTAAATACAACCTTTCAAGACCAAGGAAGAGACAATTTATATCATATAGGAATTCCATTTAGTGGAGCAATGGATAATAGAAATTATAGTTTAGCTAACAAGATGGTAGGCAATAAATTAAATTCTCCAATTATAGAATTTGCATACCAAGGACCACATATAAAATATTATGGAGATAAAATTAATATTGCAGTTACAGGTGATGTTGTTTTTAAAATTATTAAAAGTGATACAGAAGTTGATGGTAATTGTTATGAGAGTTATCAAATTGAAAGTGGAGATGAAATTAATCTAATCTCAACAAATAAGTCAGTTTATGGATATTTAGCAGTTGGTGGAGAATTAGATTTAAAATTTCAATGGAATAGTTGTTCGATAAATACCAAGGCAAATATTGGATCAAATAATGGAAAAAAATTGGAGAATGGTCAAAAAGTAAATATCCTAAATATTAATTCAGACCAAAGTAAAAAAAAGACTAATTACATAAATTCTAAAGTTGAAAATATCAGAGTAATAAAAGGACCAAACTTTGATTATTTTTCAGAAGAAGGAAAAAAAATATTTTTTGAAAAAGAATTTTCTGTATCAAAACTTTCAGATAGAATGGGGATGCGTTTAGAGGGTCCAAAAATTGAAAATATTGTAAATACCAATATTAAATCAGAAGGTTTGTTAAAAGGGGTCATTCAGATACCAGCAGATGGAAACCCAATTATTATGCTGTCAGACCATGGTACTATTGGAGGGTATCCAAAAATTGGGGTGGTAGCTAGTGTTGATTATGATCGATTGGTACAAATATCACCTGGCTCAAAAATCAAATTTAAAGAGATAAATTTATCTGATGCTGAAACTTTGTTTAAATTATATGAGATGGACACTCAGAACTTACTTAATCAAATATAATGAATATTATTAGAAAACTTCCTGGACCTTTCTTAGTATTTCTAGGTGCATGTAGTCTTAGTTTTGGAGGTTTGATTGTAAAATCATTTGAGGGAGCAACCCTTTGGCAAATATTATTTTGGAGAACGGTATTCTTTCTAATTGTTATTACCTTGTATTTAACTTTAACTTATAAGAAACAAGTATTTAGATCCTTTTATAATTTAGGATTTCCTGGTTTCTTTGGTGGATTTATTTTATCTCTTGGTTTTAGTGGTTATGTGTTCGCGATGTATAACACAACAGTTGCTAATGCTAATTTTATTATTCAAACACAAACAATCTTTTTAGCAATATTTGGTTACTTTTTTTTAAAAGAAAAAATTTCAGCAATTACTCTTACTTCAATAATTCTTGCAATTTCAGGAATACTTTTAATGGTTGGAAGTTCTTTATCTCCAGGTCAAATGTCTGGAAATATTGCAGCTTTCATAATGCCAATATCCTTTGCTACATTAATTTTGGTAGTAAGAAAATATCCAACTGTTGATATGGTTCCTGCTCAATTTGTTGCAGGTATTTTTGCGTTGTTAATCGGTTATCTAATGTCAGAAAAAATAATGATATCTCCTAATGATATTTTTTTAGGATTTTTAGCTGGGTTTTTACAATTAGGATTAGGTTTTATCTTTATTACTATCGGAGCTCAACGAACACCATCGGCAATGGTTGGTATCATAATGCTAACAGAAGCTGTACTAGGTCCTTTATGGGCGTGGTTGTTTATAAATGAACAACCACCTTTCATTGTTATAATTGGAGGATCAATAGTTATTTTTGCAGTTTTACTTCAATTTTACAATTTATATACCTCAGAAAAAAAAGCGATCTAATAACATTTGACATTAAACCGTATTTATTAGAATATTTGTTAACGGGAGAGATCACAAACTTTGTGACACCGAAGGAGCAACCACCCAGGAAACTCTCAGGTAAAAGGACCGTATTATATTAACTCTGGAAAGAGATTGAGTTCTCGCCGAAGGAGTAAAACTCTCAGGCAAAAATACAGATGGGTACGACAGAGTTAGTATGGGAAAAAAAACATCATTAAATAAACTTCATCAAGATAACCAAGCTAAATTTGTGGAATTTGCTGGATATGAAATGCCCATACAATATAGCAAAGGGATTGTTGAAGAGCATAAATTCACAAGATCAAATGCAGGTATTTTTGATGTGTCTCATATGGGTCAATTATTTATTCATGGTGGAGAGGACTTAACTGCTGATCTTGAAAAAATTTTTCCACTTGATTTAAAAAATTTGAAACAAAACTGCTCTAAATATAGTTTTTTAATGAACGATAGTGCTGGAATTCATGATGATTTGATAATTACTAAAATTGAAAAAGGATATTTAATTATTTTAAACGCAGCATGCAAAGATAATGATTTTAAAATTTTATCAGATTTACTGAACAGTAAACATGAAATGGTTCTTGATGATCAAAGAGCATTAATTGCAATTCAAGGTCCAAAGTCAGTTGAGATTTTAAATGACATAATAGAAGGTGTTGAAAAACTTAATTTTATGACAGGGAACTGGTTTGATTATAAAGATCAAAAAGCTTTTGTTACAAGGTCTGGTTATACTGGAGAGGATGGTTTTGAAGTATCTATTAACAATGATTTAGCTGAAGGATTTACTCAGAATTTGATGGAAAAAGGAGCACAACTTATAGGACTTGGGGCAAGAGATACCTTGAGATTAGAGGCAGGATTGTGCTTATATGGACATGAACTTGATACTGAAAAAACACCAATTGAAGCAAACTTAAAGTGGGCGATTTCTAAAGAGAGAATTTTAAATGGTGGATTTGTTGGTTCTGATAAAATTATGAAAGAAATACAAGAAGGTACCTCTAAAATTAGAATTGGGATTAAGCCAGAAGGAAGATTGATTGCTAGAGAAAAAACCAAAATATTTGATGAGTCAGAAAAACTTATTGGTGAGGTTACCAGCGGAACTTTTGGCCCAAGTGTAAATGGCCCAATAGCAATGGGCTACATAGATAAAGAGTTTTCTAAAGTTGATACAAAAATTTTACTAGAAGTAAGAGGAAAAAAACATCCTGCAAGTGTTTGTGGGTTACCATTTTATAAAAAAAGTTACGTGAAAGGAGTAAACTAATGAGTGAAGTTAAATTTTCAAAAGAGCATGAGTGGATTACAGTTGAGGGCGATGTTGCCACCATTGGAATTACAAAGCATGCAACAGAAATGTTGGGAGATATTGTTTTTGCTGAGTTACCTGAAAAAGGTTCAAGTGTTGAAAAAGATGGCACAGCAGGAGTAGTTGAGTCAACTAAAGCTGCAAGTGATGTTTATACTCCTGTAAGTGGTGAAGTAGTAGATACTAACCAAGCTATAGTAGATGATCCTGCAAAAATTAATGAAGACCCTGAGGGATCAGCTTGGTTTTTTAAACTTAAATTAAAAGATAGTTCAGAAATGGACAGCTTAATGAACAAAGAAGAATACGATAAATTTGCAAAGGAGAGTGCTAGCTAATGTTACATAACTCACAAAAAGACTTTTTAAAAAGACACATTGGGCCTTCAGAAGAAGATCAAAATAAAATGCTGAAGAAGCTTAATTATAATTCATTAGACGATTTAATAAAAAGTACAGTTCCAGAAAAGATACAATTGAAAGATGGATTAAATATAGGAGAGTCTAATTCTGAGTATGAAGCATTAAGAAAATTGAAAGCAATTTCAAAAAAAAATCAAATTTATTCTAATTTTATTGGCATGGGTTACTATGGAACTTACACTCCGTATGTAATTTTAAGAAATATTCTAGAAAATCCAGGTTGGTATACATCATATACTCCTTATCAGCCTGAAGTAGCACAAGGAAGATTAGAAATGCTCCTAAACTTCCAACAAATGATTGTTGATTTCACTGGTATGGATATTGCAAATGCATCTTTGCTTGATGAAGGAACAGCAGCTGCAGAAGCTGTGGGATTAAGTCATAGATTAAACAAAAAAGATAGTAATTTAGTTTTTGTTTCAGAAAATTGTCATCCACAAACAATTGATGTAATTCAAACAAGAGCAGAACCAATGGGATTAAAAGTACTTGTTGGTAACGAAGATAAAGTATTAGATCAACTTAAAGAGGATTTAGTTTGTGGAATTCTTCAATATCCTGGAACTTTAGGAGACATCAAAGATCCAAGTGAAGCCATCAGCAAAATTCATAAAAAAAATGGAAAAGCTGTATTAGTTTCTGATTTATTAGCTTTAGCGCTACTTAAAACACCAAGAGAATTAGGCGCTGATATTGCAGTAGGAAGTTCTCAAAGATTTGGAATACCAATGGGTTATGGCGGGCCTCATGCAGCTTTCTTTGCAACTAAAGACGAGTTTAAAAGATCAATGCCAGGAAGAATTATTGGTGTGTCTGTTGATAGACATGGAAACAAAGCTTATAGATTATCACTTCAAACAAGAGAACAACATATTAGAAGAGATAAAGCGACAAGTAATATTTGTACCGCTCAAGCATTGTTAGCAATTGTTTCAGCTGCTTATGCTATTTATCATGGGCCAGATGGAATAAAAACTATTGCAGAAAGAGTTTCTCAATTAGCTAAAAATTTTGCAGATAAATTAAAACAATCTGGATATGAAATTTATTCAGATCATTTCTTTGATACAGTTACAATTGTAACAAAAGATAAAACTGATCAAATCTATAAAAATGCTTTAGATCAAAAAGTTAATATCAGAAGAGTAAATTCTGAAATGTTGGCCGTTTCTTTTGATGAAAAGAAAAATGTTTATAGAGTAAATCAATTGTTGAAAATTTTTAATGCAGCTGAGTCGATTAAAAAAGAAGATCCGACAGTAAGTTTGCCTAATTTACCAAAAAATTTACTGAGAACTTCCAAATATTTAGAACATCCTGTTTTTAATTCATATCATTCAGAAACAGAGATGCTCAGATATTTAAAAAAATTAGAAGATAAAGATATAGCTCTTAACAGAACTATGATTGCACTTGGTTCATGTACTATGAAATTAAATGCTACTGCAGAAATGATACCTATTTCATGGAGAGAGTTAGCTGAACCTCATCCGTTTGTACCAGTAGAGCAGATGGAAGGTTATAGAGCTTTATTCACTGATCTTAAAAATTGGCTAAGATCAATTACAGGTTTTTCTGGAGTTTCACTTCAACCAAATGCAGGAGCTCAAGGAGAATATGCTGGCTTAATGGTAATTAGAAAATACCATTTAGATAGAGGCGAAGAAAATAGAAATATATGTTTAATTCCAAGTTCAGCACATGGAACAAATCCTGCTAGTGCCCAAATGGTTGGGATGAAAGTTGTGGTTGTCGATTGTGATAAAGAAGGAAATGTTGATTTTGAAGATTTGAAGAAAAAAGCAGAGGCACATTCTGAAAATCTTGGAGCATTAATGGTTACATATCCTTCTACTCACGGTGTATTTGAAGAAAAAATTACAGATATATGTGAACTGATACATAAACACGGTGGTCAAGTTTACATGGATGGTGCAAATTTAAATGCACTTGTTGGAATAGCAAGACCTGGAAATTTTGGTCCAGATGTTTGTCATATAAACTTACACAAAACATTCTGTATTCCACATGGTGGTGGAGGACCAGGAATGGGACCAATTGCATGTAAAAGACATTTGCAAGTTTATTTACCTAATCATCCAGTTGTTAAAGATTGTGGACCTGCCACAGGAATAGGAGCAGTTTCAGCGGCTCCTTGGGGAAGCTCAAGTATTTTATCAATTTCTTGGATGTATATTAAAATGATGGGTTCTGAAGGTTTAAAATTAGCTACTCAAGTCGCTATATTAAACGCAAACTATATAGCTCACAGACTTAAAGATCATTTTCCAATTTTGTACAAAGGCTCAAATGGAAACGTTGCTCATGAATGTATTATAGATATTCGATCAATTAAGAGTGAGACAGGTATTACTGAGGAAGATATCGCTAAAAGGTTGATCGATTATGGTTTCCATGCACCTACAATGTCTTGGCCAGTTGCAGGAACTATGATGATAGAGCCAACAGAGAGCGAGAGCTTATCTGAGCTTGATAGATTTTGTGATACTTTAATTAATATCAAATCTGAAATAGATAAGATCAATTCTGGTGAGTTTGATAAAGTAGACAATCCTATTAAGAACGCTCCTCATACAGATATAGAACTTGCATCAGATGAATGGGATCATAAATATTCAAGAGAGCAAGCTGCTTATCCTGCTAAGTTCTTAAAAACAAATAAATTTTGGCCACCAGTTGCAAGAGTGGACAATGTTTATGGAGATAAGAATATCTTTTGTACTTGTCCAAGTATGGATGAGTTTAAAGAAGACGCGGCATAATCATTAATGAAAATTGCTGTAGTTGGTTCTGGGATATCAGGCTTAAGTGCTGCATATTATTTATCAAAAAAACATCATGTAGATCTTTTTGAGAAAGAAGATCATTTTGGTGGCCATTCTCATACAATAGATTTAATTTTTGATGAAAAGAAAGTATCTGTAGATATTGGTTTTATTGTATTTAATTTTCAAACCTATCCAAATTTAATAAATTTCTTTAAAGAAAATGATGTTCAGATTGAAAAAAGTGACATGTCATTTTCTGTATCAGTAGAAAATACAAACTTTGAATATTGTGGAAAAGGTTTAAATGGAATTTTTTCCAATAGATCTAATTTGTTTAATCCTAATTTTTTAAAAATGTTTTTTGATATCATTAAATTTTATAAAAATAGCGATCAAATAAATGTTACGGATCAAAAACTTACTTTAGGTGAATATTTGGAAAATAATAAACTATCAAAAACATTTATTGATTACCATATCATCCCAATGGTATCTGCAATCTGGTCTATGCCACCTTATGAAGCGAGCAAGATGCCAATAACATTTTTTTTAAAATTTTTTCAAAATCATGGACTCTTTAAACTAAAAAATAGACCTCAGTGGTATACTGTATCTAATAGAAGTAGAACTTATGTAAATAAAGTAATTTCAAAGATAAGTGGTGAATATTTTAAAAATTATAAAATTAAAAAAATTATAAGAAAGTCAAAAGGGTTAGATTTATATTATGGTGGTGAAAGTGAATTTTTTGATTACGATAAAGTTGTAATAGCAGCTCACGCTGATGATGCTTTAAAGTTGATTGAAAATCCTACTAATGAAGAGACAAAAATTCTGTCTAATTTTAGTTATAAGGAAAATATTGCATATATTCATACAGACAAAAGAGTGATGCCAAAAAATAAAAAGGCATGGTCTTCATGGAATTCATCAATCAATGATAAAGATTTAGAAAAAAACTCTATTACTTATTGGTTAAATCTTTTGCAAAACCTTAAATGCGATCAGGACATTTTTTTAACTCTTAATCCATATTTTGAAATTGATGAGAGTAAAATACTTAAAATAGTTAAATTTACTCATCCATATTATGATCAACAAGCACTAGATGCTCAATCAGAACTATCTAGTTTGCAAAATAAAAAAGATTTACTTTTTTGTGGGAGTTATTTTGGTTACGGTTTTCATGAAGATGGAATAAAATCATCGATTGAAATGCTAAAATACTTAAATGACTAACTCATGCATATACAACGGGAAAGTAATTCATAAACGTTTCAAACCTAAAGAGCACTATTTTAAGTATAGCGTTTTCTCGCTTTTAATTGATTTATCAGAATTAAGAAAAATAGATCAGGAGATAAGCTTTTTTTCATTGAATAAGTTCAATTTAATTAGTTTTCATGAAAAAGATCATGGTGAACGGGACGGATCTTCTCTTGAAGAGTGGGTAAAAAAAAATTTAGAACTGAATAAAATAGACACTACAGATATTAAAATTAAACTTCTCTGTTATCCAAGAATTTTTGGCTATGTATTTAATCCTCTAAGTATCTTTTTCGTTTACAATCAAAATGATAAATTAATATCTATATTGTATGAGGTGAAAAATACATTTGGTGAGCAACATACTTATGTTTTTAGAGTAGATAGTGAAAATAAATTAATTCAAAATAATTGTTCTAAAAAATTTCATGTGTCACCCTTTATAGAAATGAATTGTAAGTATTTCTTTAGAATTCTTAATCCTGATGAAAAACTTTCTGTAATCATTGATCAATACGATCAAGAGGGAAAAATTTTATTTGCATCTCAAGATGGAAAAAGAACAAACTTAAATAGTAGTCAATTATTAAAATCATATCTAAAGCACCCTCTGATGACTATAAAAATAATATCAGCAATCCATTTTGAGGCCTTTAAATTATGGATGAAAGGAATTAAGATTATTAAAAAAAAAATAAAAATAAGAAACAATTTAACGGTAGAAAATTAATGTTATTAAATAAAGCTGCAGATAAATTAGTTTTTAAATTTTTAAGTAAAATTAAAAATGGATACCTTGAAATAACTACCTATGAAGGTGAGATATTAAAGTTTGGTAACCCTGATCAATCTTTAAAGGCAAATATTAAGATAAAAAATCCAAATTTTAATTATAATTTAATTAGAGGTGGAAGCATTGGTTTTGCTGAAAGTTATATGAGAGGTGAATTTGAAACTGATAATCTTTCAGATCTAATTGAGTTAACAGCTAGAAATATTCAAGTGATATATAAATTCTCAGGTTTGCTTGATCTACCTATAATTAATTTTGTAAAAAATAAAATAATTAAAAATACAAAAAGTCGAAGTAAGGAAAATATTGCAAAACATTATGATCTTGGAAATGATTTCTTTTCATTGTGGCTAGATGATACTTTAACTTACTCAAGTGCAATCTTTGATGATAGTTCAAAAAATTTAAGTGTTGCGCAAAATAATAAATACCAAAAATTAATTGATCTAATCAAACCTAGTTCTGGTGACAAAGTTTTAGAAATTGGATGTGGGTGGGGTGGTTTTGCGGAATATTTAGGTAAGAAATATGATGTGAAATTAGATTGTATTACTATTTCTAAAAAACAATTCGAATACGCAAAAGAAAGAATTCATAAATGTGGTCTAAATGAAAAAGTAAATATTGAAATTAAAGATTACCGAGATCTTCAAGGAAAATATGATTCGATCGCTTCAATTGAAATGATTGAGGCAGTTGGTCAAAATTATTTAGAGAGTTATTTTAAAACAATAAAAGATAATTTATCGAATGGAGGAAAGGCTGCAATTCAAGCAATAACCATTGATGATAGTTTGTTTGATAGATACAAAAATAAACAGGATTTTATTCAAAAATACATTTTCCCAGGAGGATTTCTTCCTAACAAAAATAGCATTAATAGATACGTTTCAGATAACGGCTTAACAATTAATTCGTATATTTCATATGCAGATCATTATGCAGAAACGTTAGCTATCTGGAGAGAAGAGTTTTTGAGAAAATGGGATCAAATTAAAAACCAAGGATTTGATTTGACATTTAAAAGAATGTGGGAATTTTACCTATCTTATTGTGAAGCTGGATTTAAATCTAAAAATATTGATTTGATTCAATTTTCAATGCAGAATAAATAACAGCAATAATATGAAAATAATTAAATCAATTTCGTTGATAATTTTGGTATTCTTAATTACAAGTTGCTCAAATAATAGTGCCATGAAACCAGAAGATTTTAAAAATAAAGAACCTAGATTAATTATTGAAGAATACCTTACAGGAAACGTTAAAGCATGGGGTGTTTTACAAAATCGATCAGGAAAAGTTACAAGACAATTCTCAGCTGATTTAGACGGAACATGGGATGGTAAACAACTAATTTTAAAAGAAAAATTTAATTGGGACGATGGTGAGGTTCAAGACAGAGAGTGGACAATTACAAAAATAGACGAGCATAATTATGAAGGTACAGCAGGGGACGTGGTTGGAAAAGCAATAGGATATTCTTACGGACCTGCATTTAAATTTGAGTATGTGTTATTAGTTCCAGTTAAAGGAAAAGAATTAAAAATTACTTTTGATGATTGGATCTTTAAACAAGATGAAAGAGTTGCAATCAACAGAGCTACAATGACTAAGTTTGGATTTAAAGTAGCAGAGCTAACAGTTGTATTCGTTAAAGATTAATTACTTCTTTTGATGTTTAGTCATCTTACCTACTAATTTAAAATAAAGTTTACTTGGAAGAAAACTAAAGAACTTTAAAGTTAGAGTAAGTGCTTTTGGAAAATGTATTTCAAAAACATTTTTATTAATCAAGCCATTATAAATTTGATCAGCAGCAAATTCAGGTGTTTTCAAAAATGGCATTTTAAAATCGTTTTTATCAGTCATAGGTGTTTTAATAAATCCAGGAGAAACTAAACAAACTCGAACATTGTACCTTTTAAAATCAAAATATAAACTTTCTGCTAAATTGTTTAAAGCAGATTTTGATGGTCCATAACCAGTTGAATTAGGTAATCCTCTATAACCAGCAATAGATGAAACTATAGTGATTGTACCACTTTTTCTTTCTCTATAATATTGTTCCACTGCTTTAATGGAGTTTACTGTTCCAAAAAAATTTACTTTAAAAACATCTTCCATTTGTTCAACATCAATTTCTTTTTCTTTTTTTGGATTCCATGTACCAGTTGAAAAAAAACATATATCAATATTTTCAAACTTAGTTTTAATCTGATTGAAAACTTCTATACATTTTGCTTTATCAGTAACATCTAAAGGGAATGATGAAATATTTTCATAATTACTTGAAAGTTCATCCAAGAGCTCCACTCTTCTTGCAGACACCGCAACATTCCAACCTTTGTTTGCAAATTTAATTGCCAAGGCTTTACCAATTCCTGTGCTGCCACCAGTTATCCAAATAGTTTTTTTGCTCATTTTTTGTTATGTATAAACATTATGTTAAAAAATAAAATTGTAACATTTATATTATTTCTTATCATTACATTTTCAGCTTCATTAATTGGAGGTTTAGCTACAGTTACTTTCAAGGAGCCTTGGTATTCTTTGTTAAATAAACCTGTTTTTAATCCACCAGACTGGGTGTTTGGTCCGGTATGGACAATTTTATATTTATTGATGACAATTTCTATTTGGATGTATTGGAATTCCAAAAATAAAGAGATGAATACAGTTTATATTTATTTTATTCATTTAGTTTTTAATGCAACTTGGAGTATAGTTTTCTTTGTATTTCACAACATGATTTTAGCTTTATTAGTATTAGTCGTGTTAATTGCATTCATTATTAATTTAATCATAAGATATAGACGCGTCACAATGATGAGCTCGTATTTAATGATTCCATATTTACTTTGGTGTTGCTTTGCTCTAATTTTAAATACTAGTTTGATTATATTGAATTAATTATGGATGATGTTGTTGTAGTTGGTGGTGGAATAATTGGAGCAGCAACTGCATATTTTCTCTCAAAAGAAGGAAGAAAAGTTAAAGTCATTGAAAGAGATCCAACTTACAAAACAGCTTCATTTCCATTGTCTTTAGGAGGTTTTAGAAGACAATTTTTTCAAAAAGAAAATATCTTACTTGGTAAATTTGCAAGAGAATTTATTTTTCAAATACCAGAATTATTGAAAACTGAAAAAAATCCTAATCCAACAGCAAGTATGGTAACCAATGGCTACCTTTTGATGTTTGGTCCCGAACATGCTGAAGAACAATATAAAGCTTTAGAAAATCATAAGGAATGTGATGCAGGTACAAAAAATATTAAAGGCTCAGAGCTATCGAAAGTATTTCCATATATAAATGATGAAGGTGTTGAGACTGCTACTTACACAGATAATCAAAGTGAAGGTTGGATTGATCCTTTTATGTTTCATAGTGCACTGAAAAGTAAGGCAATAGAACTTGGAGCAGAATTTATGAAAGGAGAGGTTAAAAGTCTTTCAGAGATAAATGCTAAGACAATTGTTTCCGCAGCTGGTTGTTGGACGAAAGAATTATTAGAAGACATTCCTGTTGAACCTCAAAAACACACAGTGTTCAGAGTAAAATGCCCAACATATATAAAAGAAATGCCTCTAACTGGTGATTTAACTACGGGTGTTTATTGGAGACCTGAGGGTGGAGAGTATTTAGCAGGATCACCATTGTCAGTATTTGGTGCAGACGATTTAGAGCCAGCATGGAATGATTTTGAAGAATTAGTTTGGCCAGCACTAGCAAAAAGAATACCAGCTTTTGAAGAATTAAAATTAACTGGAGGATGGGCAGGTTACTATGATTGTAACAGATTAGATAATAATGCTGTTGTTGGGAAACATCCTAAGTACGACAATGTTTATATGGCTACTGGTTTTACTGGAAGAGGATTAATGCAAGCTCCAGGTATTGGAAGAGCGTTAACTGAATTGATCACAACTGGTTCATACCAAACAATTGATATAAGTGATTTTGCTGTTGAAAGAGTGTTGGGCAAAACTGCAAGAAGAGAACCTTACGTTTTATAATTAAGTTCCACAAAAAGTTTGATATTTTTCATTACCTATCGGTGTAGGCTTTTGAAATTCAATAATATCTTCTTGATCAGAATAAGGATTACTTAAAACTTTTAAAAGTTTATTCATTGTTTCTAGATTTCCTTTGTCCGCATCTGCTAGAGCATCCTCTACTTTTTGATTTCTTGGTATAACTATAGGATTAGTTTTTTTCATCAGTTCTAAGTATTTGTCAGATGAATTATTTAGTTTTAATCTTTTCACCCATTCATTGGTCCAATTTTTAAAATCATCATTTTTATAAACTTCATTATCAATCTCAACACCCATTAAATGACAGAAGGTATTTGTGTAATCTGCATTATTATTTTTCATCCAATCTAAAAGTTTATTTATTAATGTTAGATCATTTTTATCTTCACCAAATAAACCAAGTTTATCTCTCATCATGTTTAACCATTTTTCTTCATAAATATTTTGAAAATTATCAATTAACTCTGTTGCAATTTTAATCGCCGCATCCTCATCTTTATCAATAAGTGGTATCAGACATTCTGCAAATCTTGCTAAATTCCATTTTGTAATTGGTGGTTGATTTGAAAAAGCATATCTTCCAAATTTATCTATAGAGCTAAAAACAGTTTTTGGATCATATTGATCCATAAAAGCACATGGACCATAATCAATTGTTTCGCCAGAAATAGTCATATTATCGGTGTTCATCACTCCATGAATAAATCCAACTCTCATCCAATTAATCACTAACTGACATTGTCTTTCCATTACAAGACTTAACAAATCTAAAGCTTTGTTTTTTGAGGACTTAATTTCTGGATAGTGTCTATCAATTGTGTAATCAACCAATGTATTAAGATCCTCTAGATTTTGAGTGGCTGCGATATATTGAAAAGTGCCAACTCTAATATGGCTGGACGCGACTCTTGTTAAAATTGCTCCATTTAACAAATTTTCTCTAACAACTTTTTCTCCAGTTTTAACAACCGCAAGACTTCTTGTTGTTGGAATATTTAAAGCGTTAATTGCTTCACTAATTATGTATTCTCTTAACATTGGACCTAAAGCTGCTCTTCCATCTCCGCCTCTAGAAAAAGAGGTTCTTCCTGAACCTTTAAATTGTATATCGAAACGTTGATTTTTATTATCTATATGCTCTCCTAATAGAACAGCTCTACCATCTCCAAGCATCGTGAAATGACCAAATTGATGACCAGCATATGCTTGTGCAATTGAATTAGTTCCATCAGGCAAACTATTTCCTGAGAATATTTCAGCTAATTTTTTTTTATCTATTTCTGAAAAGTTTAAATTTAAATTTTTAGCAAGTTCTTCATTTAAAATAACAAGCTCAGGCTCATGAACTGGTGTAGGTTTGATGTCTTCTTTAAATGTTTTTGATAGTTTTGAATATGAATTATCAAAATGCCAACCGATGGTCATTTTAATTAACTAACTTCAGCTTGATGTTCTTTTGGCTTAACTTCTGTTTTAAATTGATTAGAAATTTTTTGAACTTCAACTGATGAAACTTTGTATTCAGCACACATTGTTTCCTCATCTTTTCCATGGCCAGTTACCATATTAACCATGTGTTCAGGGAAGTGGAATGTTGTAAATACAATTCCTTCTTTAACTTTATCTGTTACTTCAACTTTTAAAGCAACTTCTCCTCGTCCTGAATATAATCTTCCAATATCACCTGTATTTAAATCTCTATGAGCTGCATCTTTAGGGTGAATAAGTAAAACATCCTCATCAACGATGTTTATATTTTTTGTTCTTCTTGTCATTGTTGCTGCATTGTAGTGTTGTAAAACTCTACTTGTAGTTAAAATTAATGGATAATCTTTTTGATTAGCTTCTATTTCACTAGATTCTTTCCAATCAAAGTTTTTCAATCTTCCTTTTCCAAGTTTAAATGTTTCTGTGTGTAGAATTTGTGTATCTGTTCCATCTTCTTTTACAGGCCATTGTAATCCTAATTTACCAAGTCTCTCTCTAGTAACACCTTTAAAGAATGGTACCACATCAGCAATCTCTGCTAATACTTGATCTGCATCATAAGATGGTTGATCAAAACCTAATTTTTGCATCATCTCAGTTACAATTAGTCCATCTGGTTTTGTACCTGGTAATGGAGGAACTGCTCTATTAACTCTTTGAATTCTTCTTTCAGTATTTGTAAAAGTTCCATCTTTTTCTAAGAATGTAGTTCCAGGTAAAACTACAGTTGCAAGTTTTGCAGTTTCACTCATAAATATTTCTTGAACCACTAATAGCTCTAATGAGTTCATTGCTTCAATAACATGTGCACTATTTGGATCTGTTTGAACTATATCTTCACCAATAATCCATAAACCTTTTAGTTCTTTACTGATTGCAGCCTCAAACATTTGAGGGATTTTTAAACCTGGTTTAGTAGGGTGAGTTACACCATATTTTTCAGTATAAAATTTTTGATTGTTTTCATCTGCTACTTCAAAATAACCTGCACCTTGGTGAGGCTGACATCCCATATCCGCAGCACCTTGTACATTATTTTGGCCTCTAAGTGGATTTACACCAACACCTTTTCTTCCAATATTTCCTGTAATCATTGCTAAATCAGCAATCAACATCACTGTTTTAGAACCTTGTTCGTGTTCAGTAACTCCTAATCCGTGGAACTCCATTGAATTTCTAGCTGTTGCATAAGCAATTGCAGCTTCTTTAACTAGTTGTTTATCAACACCAGCAACTTTTGCTAATTGATCAACGTCTTGTCTCTCAATTTCTTTTAAGAAATTATCAAAACCTTCTGTTCTATCTCTTACAAAGTCAGCATTATAAAGTTTAGATTTAATAATAAAGTGTAACATCATATTTAGAACCGCAACGTTGGTTCCAGGTCTAAGTTTGATGTGATAATCTGCAAGCTTAGCTAATTCAGTTGTTACTGGATCAAGAACAATTAATTTTTTACCTTTCATCACTTGCTGTTTAATTTTTGCACCCGTCACTGGGTGAGCATTAGTTGGGTTTGCACCAATAACTAAAAATAAATCTGCATGATAAATATCTTCTGTTGAGTTAGTTGCGGCACCTGTTCCAAATGTTTGCTGCATACCCCAAGCTGTAGGTGAATGACAAATTCTTGCACAACAATCTACGCTGTTAGTTCCAACAGCCGCTCTAATCATTTTTTGGAAAACATAGTTTTCTTCGTTTGTACATCTTGCAGAAGAAATTCCAGCAAAAGCATCTGGTCCATTTTCTTTTGTAATTCTATTCATTTCTTTTTTGATAAAGTCATACGCTTCATCCCAACTTGCTTCTTCAAACTTTCCATTTCTTTTAATCAATGGAGTTTTTAATCTGTCAGGGTGTTCATAAAAACTAAATGCGTATCTTCCTTTAATACAAGTGTGACCAGCGTTTACTTCTGTTTGTTTAGGAGTATCTATTGCAACTACCTTATCATCTTTAATCGATGCTTCTAAGTTACATCCAACACCACAGTACGAACAAGTTGTTCTAACTTTTTTGTCTACAGCTGCAGATTTAGATTGGAATACATCTGAAATTGCATCCGTTGGACATGTATGAGCACAAGCTCCACATGACACACAAGAACTATCTCCGAACATCATATCGTTGTCTGTTGTAATTCTAGACTCAAACCCTCTACCACTCATTGTTAAAACAAATGATCCTTGAATTTCATCACATGCTCTGACACATCTTCCACAGTTAATACAGTTATCTAAATTCATTCTCATATAATCATGAGAAGTATCTCTTGGAATTCCTTTATGTTGTTTAGGACTATTGTATCTATGATCAGCAACACCTAAATCATTGGCAACTGTTTGAAGTTCACAGTTATTGTTTACTTCACAAGTATCACACTCCATAGGGTGATCTGTTAAAACTAACTCAACTATATTTTTTCTAAGACTTGTTAATGCTTCGTTTGAAGTGAATATGTGCTGGTTTTCTGCAACTGGTGTATGACAAGATGCAACTACTCTAGTTGGTCCGTCTTTTTCTAAAGCAACTTCAACAGAACAAACTCTGCAAGCTCCATATGGTGCTAAGTTAGGGTCATCACATAAAGTTGGCACCTTTTTTTCACCAACATAGCTTTTAACAAACTTTAAAATAGATGTATGATTAGGACCTATTTCGTAAGGTTTTCCATCAATATAAGCAATTTTTCTTTTCTCTGAGCTCATTAATTATCTTTCACCATATCATTTTTCATTTCATCGCCAAAGTATTTTAGGATGTTTTGAATTGGAGTTGGGATCGCTCCACATAGAGCACATAAGCAGCCTTTTTGCATAGTAACCAACAATTCCTCTAGTAATTTTAAAGGAATTTTAGCTGTTTTCTTCTTAGCTTGATCAAACATTTCCTTTCCTCTGTATGATCCAAGTCTTCCAGGAAAACATTTTCCACAAGATTCTTCTGCAGAAAATTCAAATAAATGATGAATGTATTCAGCCATTGGAAAATCTTTAGGGATACTAACTACACTTGCGTGACCTAACATAAATCCTTTTGCAGTAAACTCTTGAAAATCTAAATTTAAATTTTCTATTTCACTTAAAGGAACAACGCCACCTAAAGGGCCACCTATTTGAAAAGCTTTAACAGGTTCTTTGTATCCACCACCAATTTCATTAAATATTTTTTTCATTGGTGTTCCCATATCAATTTCATAAACACCTGGATTATTAAAGAAACTATCTAAGCAAACTAATTTTGTTCCAGCTGACTTTTTATTTCCAACTGAAGAAAATTTTTCCGATCCATTTAGCAAAATTCCAGTTGCTGCAGCTAAAGTTTCAACATTGTTAACTACAGTTGGTTTTTTATACAATCCTTCTGTTACCGGGAAGGGAGGTCTTACATCTACTTCAGCTCTTCTTCCTTCAATAGAAGCTATTAAAGCTGTTTCTTCTCCACAAATATATGCACCTTGACCAATGCAAATTCCAAGATCAAAAGAAAAATCTGTTCCTAAAATATTTTCACCTAATAAATTTAATTTTTTAAGTTCATTAATACATCCATTGATCGCTTCAATCGATTTTGGATACTCGCCTCTAATGTATAAAACTCCTTCATCACTTCCAATTACAAATCCACATAACACCATTCCAAAAATAACTTTTAATGGTTGATCTTCTAACAGGTATCTGTCTGAAAAAGCTCCTGAGTCACCTTCATCTGCATTACAGATAACATATTTCTTATCACCTTTTGCTTTACTACAGAAATCCCATTTCATTCCTGTTGGAAAACCTGCGCCACCTCTTCCTGTAAGGTTTGAGTCTAATAACGATTTTACTATTTCTTTTTTATCTGTTTTTAAAAATTTACTTAACTGTTCTTTGAATTGATCCATTGATGATAACTTATCATCCATTAAAAAACTTGTTGTTGCATAGCTCTTAGAGAAAAATTTTTCTTGTTTAATTTCTTCACCTTTTAAAATTTGATCAATCTTTTCAATATCTTTTCCAGCATAATTTTCACCATCATAGTGAAATGCATGATTTTCATAACAATGACCTAGACAAAACATTTCTCCAACTTTGTCATCACCTAATTTTTCTTTTAATTTATCTTTTAGTTTGTCTTGAGTACCTGCACACATGCATGCACTTCCGTTACATACGAAAGCTTTTTTTTCTCTATGTGAAGGTCTTAAAAATTCATAAAAAGATTCTGCACCATGAAGTGTTGAAACTCCTAGATTATGTTTTTTTGCAATTTCTTTAATATCTTCTGGGTTTTCACTTAATGTGTTCTCTGAAATTTGCTTAAATAGGTTGTCTTTTAAGCCTATTCTTCCAGATAAATTACTTATATTTTTTGACACAATTTCCCTTTTTTTATTATTCCACCTTAACTTTTTTGTTATTTGTGTAAATATTAAAACTGTCCCTCTTTACGAAACCTATGAGGGTAATGTCAAACTTATTAGCTAAATCGATAGCAAGACTTGTTGGCGCACCAACCCCGATCATAATCCCAATATCTGTCATTAAAACCTTCTGAACTAGCTCAAAATTAAGTCTCCCAGAACACGTAATAAATTGGTCTTTTGGATCAAATTGGTTTTTCTCCAAAGCACAGCCGATAAGTTTGTCTAAAGCGTTATGTCTTCCAACATCTTCTCTTAGAGCTATCAATTTTCCATCACTATTAAATAGACCACTTGCATGGATACCACCAGTTTTGCTGAATTCAGACTGACCTTCTCTTAAAATATCAGGTGATTGGATAATTACATCTTTTGAAATTTTAGGTTCTGAGGCATTTGTCTTTGTAGTTTTAATTATCTCTAGCGCATCCAATGAAGATTTCCCACAAACACCACAAGAGGAGTTGGTTAAAAAATCTCTTTTAATTTTTGATATATTTACATTTTCTGAATTATTGAGTGTTACTAGTATTTTATTTTGAATTTTATATTCACCAACTTTGTCTCCATAACTTTCAATGCTATCGATATCATTTAAACTTTTTACAATTTGTTCATTAAATAAAAATCCTCTTACAAGATCTTCATCATTACCAGGAGTTCTCATCGTAATCGATAAAGTTTGCTCAACCCAATTATCTTTTTCTTTGTACTTTAAAGTAATCTCCAATGGCTCTTCAATAGAAATTAAATCTTCAACATCTTTAAAATTATTAGATGAATACTTTAAAACTTTATATTTTGAATTCATAATTATTTTAAAGGATAGTTTTTTTGCAATAAATATTTATTGATTATGATTGCGAGTAACAAAATTATGATACATCCAAATATAATTGGATTGATTAAATAATCATAAGAAGCACTCCCAATAATAACAATTATTGGATTTCCTCCTGCAGGAGGATGAACTACATTTAATAAAATCATTAAGAACACTCCAATTCCTACTGCAAATGCAATACTCATATAAATTGGAAGTGGAATAAAATTAACAAATAACACCCCCACTAAAGCAGTCAACAAATGTCCAAAGAAAACATTTTTTGGTTGAGCAAAAGGACTTTCAGGAAATCCAAATAATAAAACCATGGATGAGCCAAATGATGCTGCAATAAAATATCCAAGAGTACTTTTGTAAGTTAATACTGTAAGTACCCCTATAGTGATTGTTGAAAAAAAACCTGCAATCAATGCTTTTTGTAATAATGGTTTTGTGATTTTGATCATTTAAATTTTTAATGCTTTAACAATTGTTCTTAAAGGTAAAAGCAAACATTCTTTCCTTGAAAGATTTTTTTTATCTAAAATTTCTTTAAAATCTTTCCAGTGTTTTTCTAGACTTACTTTAACATCTTCAAACAATTTTTCACCAGCTGTAACAAAATCTTTTATTTCCTTTAAGTTTTTATCCTTAATTTTTCTAGATAATAAGCTGACAGATGCTTGGCAATAAATACAAGATTTACACTGATAACCCATATCTTTTACAACTTCATCTTTGACAATTAAGCTTATTTCCATCTCATCTCCACAAATTGGATTTTTATTTTTTGATTTGTGAGTAAAGTTTTCTAAAACTTTATTATTTTCTGTGTGAGACGCGATTTCTAAAATTCTTAAATCCATTTAATTTCTTTAATTCAACTTTGAATGTTTTATATTTTATTCATGGAACATAACAATATTTTAGGAACAGTGCTAGCAGGCGGGAAGTCACAAAGGTTTGGTGAAGACAAATCTCAGATATTGCTAGCTGATAAAATATTAATTGATTACATTTTGGCAGAAATAATTGATGAATTTAAGGAAGTATTAATAGTATCTAATAATTCAATTAAGTTTACTAATTCAAATAAAATTTCACTAATTGGAGATATTAAAAAAGATCTTGGCCCTTTAGGTGGAGTTTTATCAGCAATGAAATGGGTCAAAGATCATAATAAAAACTATCAATGGATAGCAACTTTTCCAGTAGATACTCCTTTTTTTAAAAAAGAAATTTTAGAGCAATTCATTAGCCAAATTGATGAAAATGAAAGTAGTTTATTTTTTATAAAATCAAACAATACTAGGCATAACATCTTTGGTTTATGGTCGATGAATTTATTAGATCAATTAGAGGATGATCTAGAAAAGGGAGCTAGAAAAGTTGAATTGTGGGCTAATAGTATTGGAGTTAAAACAATTAATATGGAGTTTCCAAATCAAGATCCTTTCTTTAATATCAATACAAAAGAAGATTTAGAACAAGCTAAAGAATTATTAAAAAATGATTAGTTACGATCAATCTAGAAAAATTTTAAAAAAAGCAAAAATTAAAATTAAAGATGAAACTATATTGAGTGAAAACTCTCTTAATAGAGTGATTTCAGATAACATTTATTCAAAGATCAATTATCCAGCAGGAGATAATGCTGCATTTGATGGATTTGCAATTAAATCGAAAGATACCAATGGAATTAAGAAAAATTCACCAAAACAATTTAGAATAATTGGATCCATTGCAGCAGGAACAAAATCATTAAATAAAAAAATTAAAAAATATGATGCTGTTGAAATAATGACAGGTGGTATAATTCCAAAAGGTTTTGATACAATTATCCCAATAGAACAAATTATTTTTTATCCAAATAAAAATAATAAAAAATACATTTTAGTTAATCAAAAGATTAAAAAGTTTAATCATGTAAGATTTGCAGGTTCAGATTTTAAAAAAGGTGAGGTTGTTGTCAAAAAAAACAAAATTATTCAACCAAATCATATTTTAGCATTTAAAACTTTGGGGATAAAAAAGATTAAAGTTAAAAAGAAAATTAATATTTTATTTTTTTCAACTGGAAATGAAATTACCGATCAAGACAATGTACCAAATTGGAAAGTTAGAAACTCTAATAGTCATTATATCAAAAATCTTAAAGAAAACTTTTTATTCAATTTTAAAAATGGTGGAATACTTAGAGACAACCATCAAAATATTTATAAATCTCAAATTAAAAAACTTGTAAGTAGTGATACCGATATATTGATTACATCAGGCGCTGTTTCTGCTGGAAAATATGACTATATTCCAAGTGTTGTTAAAACCTATAAATTATCCAATTATTTTAAAAGTGTAGCAATCCGACCAGGAAAACCAATTTTATTTGCTAAAATTAAAGGAAAACAAAAAGCAATCTTTGGACTTCCAGGAAATCCAATGTCATCATCTGCCTGCTTTAGATTTTTTGTTATCCCTTTTATGGAAAACATTTTAGGGTTAAGCGATGAGCAGGCTATAAGGGCGACTTTAAAAAATAGTTTTTCTAAAAAACAGAATTTTACAAGGTTTGCAAAAAGCAAATTAAGCACAACTAAAAATGGAAAAATAGAAGTTGAGATTTTACATGGGCAAGAGTCTTTTAGAGTTAAATCTTTTGTTAAATCAAACATTTGGTCTGTGTTACCAGCAGGGAAATCAAAATTTAAAAAAGGGGACATCTTAGATTGTTTTTTCCCCAACCACTCTAATCAATCTTTGATTTAGAAACGTATTTTTGTTGTAGAAAAATCTTTTTAGAATTAGATTTCTACAAATGTTAGAGTTAAGAAATCCAAAACTTGCTGTCCCAATTGTACTGTTTGCTGGCATATTATGGTCATTTGGACCATTAGTTGTAAGATATATGGATAGTCCCAATCTTGTTCCTTGGCAGTATATATTTGGAAGAGGTTTAACTATTTTTATTCTACTTAATCTCTACTTATATTTTGAAGAGGGAAAAAACTTCTACAAAAATTATTATAAAATAGGATTATCAGGGATAGTTGGTGGCTCAGGTCTTGGAGTTGCAATGATTACGTTCATATATTCTATAACAAACACCAGTGCTGCTGTTACTTTACTTTGTTTGGCCGCAATGCCTTTCTTTACTGCACTTTTAGCATTTTTATTTCTTAGAGAACGAATTTCACTTAATGTTTGGATATCAATTATAATTGCTTCAGCTGGTATATTGATAATGGCAATTGGTAATACTGGTGAGAAATCTTTAATTGGTTTTGTATTTGGGCTAACATCATCGATAGGTTTTTCCGTATTTTCAGTTTCATTAAGATGGAGAAAAGAAACTCCTAAGTTTACAACAGTTGCTTTTGCTGGTTTCTTTTGTT
The DNA here is from genome assembly GCF_052047875.1 of Candidatus Pelagibacter sp. HIMB1521. Taxonomy (NCBI): domain Bacteria; kingdom Pseudomonadati; phylum Pseudomonadota; class Alphaproteobacteria; order Candidatus Pelagibacterales; family Candidatus Pelagibacteraceae; genus Candidatus Pelagibacter; species Candidatus Pelagibacter sp. HIMB1521. Next base: position 69,453 of record NZ_JBNAIZ010000006.1, read on the forward strand.
TTGTGTTTGCATCAATTATGATTTTATCTACTGGGCAAGTATTCTTTGCTACAAGCTATAATAGTTCATTATTTTCACTACATGGATTTTTAGTTTGTTCAGGATTAATTTTATATTCAATTGGTTCAAAAGCTATTCCAGCTGCTGAGTTGACATTGTTATCTTTAACAGAAGTTGTGGGTGGAATATTTTGGGTTTGGTTACCAATTTTAGGAATTAATGAAGTACCATCAACTAATACAATTATTGGAGGTTTTTTTCTGTTTGTATCATTATTCTATTACAGTTTAATTATGAGATGGAATAAACGCTACATAGCATTAAATTAAATTATTATGGAACGACCAGATTTTTTTGAACTTAAAAATGGTGAAAAAGTAAAATTACCATTTACAAATAAAGAGTATAACGATCGAGTAAGTAAACTTAGATCAGTGATGGAAAAAAATGGTCTTGATATGATTATTTTAACATCCATGCATAACGTTGCGTATTACACAGGTTTTATTTATTGTTCTTTTGGAAGACCATATGGATGTGTGATTACTCAAGATAAAATTTCAACAATTTCAGCTAATATTGATGCAAGCCAACCATGGCGTAGATCGCATTGTGATAACGTTATTTATACTGATTGGAAGAGAGATAATTTTTTAAGAGCAATTGTATCAATTATTGGAAGAGATGAACCTCCAAAAAATATTGGAATTGAAAATGATCATGTCACTTTAGATATGAGAGAAAAAATAGGATCTATTTTTACTTTCTCTGTGTTTAGTGATGTTTCAAAAGATCTAATGAAACTTAGAATGATTAAATCTTATGAAGAAATTGAGATCATTCGAAATGGCGCAAGGATTGCAGACATTGGTGGTGAAGAAATAGCTAAAAATATTAGAGAAGATAACACGGAGATTGAAGTAGCAATAGCAGCAAGGGATAGAATGGAAAGGGAGATTGTTAAAAGTTATCCAGGTGCAGAGTACATGGACACCTGGGTATGGTTTCAATCTGGTATCAATACAGATGGAGCTCACAATCCAAAGACTAATAGAAAATTAGTTAAAGGAGATATTTTATCTTTAAATACTTTCCCAATGATCTCAGGATATTACACTGCATTGGAGAGAACTTTGTTTTTAGACCATGCAGATGATGCTTCCCTTAAAGCTTGGGAAGCAAATGTTAAAGTTCATAAGCGAGGATTAGAATTGATTAAACCAGGTGTTAAATGTTCAGACATTTGTCATGAGCTCAATGAATTGTTTGCTGAACTTGGTTACCTTCAGTACCGAACATTTGGCTATGGTCATTCATTTGGTATGCTTTCACACTTTTATGGAAGAGAAGCTGGGTTAGAATTAAGAGAAGATATTGATACTGTTCTAGAGGAAAATATGGTGGTGTCTATGGAGCCAATGATCATGATCCCAGAAGGTAATCCTGGTGCTGGTGGATATAGAGAACATGATATTTTAGTGATTGGTAAAGATGGAGCAGAAAATATTACAAAATTTCCTTTCGGGCCTGAGCATAATATTATAAAAAACTAATCTTTATGAGTGAGAATAAAACTATTGTTAATAGTTGGAATGAGTGGGATCCGTTAAAACATGTTATTGTTGGAAGAGCGGATGGTACTTGTATCCCAGCACCAGAGCCAGCATTAGATGCAAAAGTTCCTGAAGATAGTGATATGCGAGGACAGTTTGGTCCACGAACTAAAGACACTGTCGACAAAGCAAATGAATTATTAGATAACTTTTCAAATATGCTTCAAAAAAGAGGCATTAAAGTTGACCGACCAACACCAATTGATTTTAATCAAAAGACATCCACACCTGATTGGGAAGCAGAAACTATGTTTGGTTGTATGCCTCCAAGAGATGTTTTGTTAACTGTAGGTAATGAAATTTTAGAAGCAACAATGAGTTACAGATGTCGTTGGTTTGAATATTTATGTTATCGACCATTACTTAAAGATTATTACAATCAAGATCCTAACATGAGACACGAGTCTGCTCCAAAACCAAGACTAACAGATGCAGATTACAGAAAAGATTATTTATCAGATAAAATTGGTGTTCAAAAAAGATTAGAGTGGACTGAGAAAAAATATTTCGTAACTACTGAAGAAGAGCCATTGTTTGATGCAGCAGATGTATTGAGATTTGGAAAAGATTTAGTTGTTCAACATGGATTTACAACTAATTTAAAAGGAATTGATTGGCTAAAGAGACATTACAAAGATCACAGAGTTCACGCAGTAAATTTCCCAGGAGATCCATATCCTATTCACATCGATGCAACCTTTACCCCAATAAAAGAAGGTTTAATCATCAACAATCCCCAAAGAAGACTTCCTAAGGAACAAAGAAAACTTTTTGAAGATAATGGATGGGAAATAGTTGATAGCGCTCAACCAGCACATAACGAACCGCCACCACTATGTTATTCTTCAACATGGTTATCAATGAATGTTTTAGTTTTAGATCCTAAAACAGTTTGTGTTGAGAAAAGTGAAACTTATCAAGCTGAGCAATTAGATAAATTAGGAATGGAAGTAGTACCAGTAGAACTTAGAGATGCTTATGCATTTGGTGGAGGACTTCACTGTTGTACAGCAGATGTATATAGAGAAGGCACTTTAAAAGATTATTTTCCAAAACAATAACAATGGCAAAAATAAAAACAAAAAGAGAGCGAGTTAAATTCGCTTCTGATAATGTTGCAGGCGCTTGCCCTGAAGTATTAGAAGCAATCATTAAAGCAAATGAAGGAGATAGTACTCCTTATGGAAATGATCCTTTATCAACAGAGTTACAAGATAAGTTTTCAGAAATATTTGAAAAAGAGGTAATTGTTTTTCCAACTGCTTCAGGAACAGCTGCCAATGCCTTAGCTTTATCAACTATGACACCATCATATGGAAATATTTATTGCCATAAGATGTCTCACATTAATACTGATGAATGTGGTGCGCCTGAATTTTATACAGGGGGTGGAAAATTAATTCCTTTAACTGGAATAATGGGAAAAATAACTGCAGAGGAATTACACCAATCGATAGGTGGAAAAGGAATTGTACATCACACCCAACCTTCATCAGTTAGTATTACTCAAGTATGTGAAACAGGCGAAGTTTATCAATTAGATGAAATCAAAAAAATTGCAGAGATAACTCACAAACATAATCTAAATTTACATATGGATGGTGCTAGATTTGCAAATGCATTGGTATCTTTAGATGTAACTCCTGCAGAAATGACTTGGAAGTCAGGGGTTGATGTATTGTCATTTGGTGCAACAAAAAACGGATGTTTAGCAGCTGAAGCAATTATATTTTTTAAGAAAGAATTAGTAGGAGACATTGCTTTTTTAATGAAAAGAGCAGGGCACTTGTTATCTAAAATGCGTTTTGTCTCTGCTCAACTTGATGCCTATATTTCAAATGATGTTTGGTTAAGAAATGCAAAGCATGCAAATGCAATGGGTAAAAAGTTAAGTGATGGCTTAAGTAAACATAATGATATTGAAATTGCGTATCCTACAGAAGCAAATGAAGTCTTTGCAAAATTTCCAATAGAAAAAATAGAACATCTTAATTCCGAAGGTTACAAAATGAATGAAGAAGAATTGGATGGTAAAGCTGTGAGATTAGTTGCTGCTTGGAACACCAAAGATAGTGATGTTGATGAATTGTTAAATATAATTAAAGCTAGTTAGGATTTTCTTTTAAAAACTCAATATACTTTAGCACTTCATCAAATTGTTCATCAGGAATATCCTTGTAACTTGCATTGAATTTACTTTTCACACAAATGGCAACATGAGCATAGGGGTTTCTTCCTTTTGGATGATTGGGATGGTCAGGTAATTGTCCCACCAAATAATCGCCAGCTTCCTGAATAATTTTCCAAAGTTTACTTGCGTTTTCTTTGTTCATATTATTTTAAAATATTATAGTCTTTAATTATGTCAGATAAAGAAATTCATCAAGGTGGCTGCACTTGTGGAGAAAACAGATACGAAACAACTGGTAATCCAGAAAGAGCTAGAGTTTGTCACTGTAGATATTGCCAACTAAGATCAGGAAGCCCTTTTGGTGTTGGTGCTTGGTTTAAAGAAGAAAACGTAAAACACCATTCTCAAAATTATAATCAATACAAATTTGTAACTGAAAGTGGAAATACTTTTGAAACAAATTTTTGTAAAAAATGTGGAACCAGTGTTTATTGGACCATATCAGCACCTGCTTTAAAAGGTTTAACAGCTATTGCTGCTGCAACATTTGATCCACCAAGTTTTTGGTTTGGCGTATCAGGTGAGATTTTTACAAGATCAAAAGCGCCTTATATTGATATTAAATGTGAAGAACAATTTGAGACATCACCTACTTATAATCCAACTAAAAAGGATGAAGATAGGTTTGATGGATCTAAATAGAATTATTTTCCCACAAAAGAGGAAAAAATTCCTCATCTAATAAATCACTATTTTCTTTTTTATATTTTTTATAAGTTTTAGCTGTTCCACCTTCATTTGTTGGATGAAACTTTGCATTACTTGGAACACAATGAGAAACGATTGCTCGTCGATTGTTACTTGAAGTATTTATTCCTGATCCATGCCAGGTAAATCCATGATGAAATGAAACTCCACCAGCTGGCACCTCTACATAAGCAACTTCTATTTGTTTATTATTTTTTTCAGCAAAAATATTTAATTCTTTTTTATAGTCTTCTGGTGAGTGAAATTCTCCTTTAGGAGGTTGAAGCCCCCATTTATGAGAGCCTATTATATACTCTAAAGTTCCAGTATCTTTTGAGGTATCATCTAATGACATCCAACAGGTCATCATTGTTTGAGGAATAAGCCAATCATCATAAGCAGCGTCTTGATGAAAGCCTAATGTTTTTCCTCCTGGTGGTTTCCATAAAACATTATCCTGAACTAATCTTGCACCTTGCCAGTTCATTAAACTAGAGCAAACTTCACCAATTATTTTATGACAAACTACTTTTTTTATTAAATGATCTGCCTTCCAAGCATTACAGATTTGACGAGTTACATCTTCAGGATCTTTACCAAATTTCCAGTTCCATTCATCTGGCTCAATACCTGTTTCAAAATTACCTTTAAATAAAGGCTCAAATTTATTTCTAAGATCTTCAATATAATTTAAATCTAAAAAATTATCTAAAATCAGAAAACCATTATTATTAAACTCTTCAATTAAACTCTCATCAAGCTCAAAGTTTATCATGATTTATTTGGTAACCATGAATGATAAAGTGGATTGTCTTTATCTATAGGAAGTTTAATATTTTTATTTTGTCTTGAAGACTCGTAGACAGCGGTAACAAATTCTAAAGATTTTCTAGCATCTGACAAGGTTACCTCATCACTAGTAGATCCATCTAATTTGTTTGCAATTTCATCAAACATACCTGCATACCAAGATTGTGGCTCTTCTACTTTTGCCAATACTTCATCTATTTGAGCTTGATTAACTGGTGATCTTGGTAAGAAATGCCACTCATCATCCGCTGGACTGTATGGTTTGTCTGGAGATGCACCAGATTCAGCCGTTAATCCATCAAAACAAAAACGAAGTCTACTGGTATCATTTGCTGCTCCAAGTGTAATTGAGCTTGTAACTAAAGTTCCATTTTCCATTTCAATTGATAAAGCTGCACAATCTTCAACTTCAATATCATTTACTCTAGTTGATAATTTAGCAAATACATTTGAAACAGGACCTAAGATCATACTTACCAAATCATGAATATGTATCGAATGACTTAATATAGCTCCACCTTGTTCACCTTCCCAAGTTCCTCTCCATGGTTTTGAATAATATTCTTTTCCTCTATTCCAATGAGTTTCTAAAGAAGCAACCAATGGTTTTCCTGCTAAACCAGATTTTATTAGTGCTTTTAATTTTGAAAATCCTAGACCATACCGATATTGGAAAACTGGAAAAATAATTTTATCTGTTTCTTTACTGATCTTTTCTAATTCATCTACTTCTTTAAGACTTGATACTAATGGTTTTTCACAAATTACATGCTTTCCAGCTTCCATAGCTTTTTTACAAGCTGAAAAATGTAAGTGGGGTGGAAGACATATATCAATAATATCTATTTCTTTTACTTTTAATACTTCATCAAAGTTGAGTGATACTTTTGTTTCGGTGTCATTTGATAAAATGTTATCAATTGCTTCTCTTGTAAGTCCACATAAAGTATGAACGTTAAATCTTTCTTTTACTTTTTGAAAATCTTCATAGTGCTTAGCACCTATGTTTGTTCCAATAATTGCTACTTGATATTTCTTCATTTTGCTTCAGCTTTTAATTGTGCTTTTATTGCAAGTTCCATTGAAAGATAAGTTAATTCCTGTGAGCAAGCAGTTTCAGTTCTGTTGATTACATCATTAATTAAATTTCTAAAGTAGGGAAGCTTAACATCAGAGCAATCGATGTATTTAACTTCTTCATCATTAGCTAAATATAAATGATTACCTTTTTCTGATTTTGCTAAATCTGTATATTTTCTTATTTCAATATAGCCTTTATCCCCAAGGATTAATAATCTTCCATCTCCCCATGTCGGAAGTGCATCTGGAGTAAACCAATCTAATCTAATATAACCATGTCCACCATTACCAGTTAGATTAACTTCTCCAAAATCTTGGAAACCAGGCTTTTCCTTTTTGGTAGTATTTTCTACAAGTGCATGATTAATTTTTGCTTCATTTGAATTTGTAAACACTAAAAACTGATGAATTTGATGTGAGCCTATATCAGTAATTATTCCACCATAACTTTCTCGATCATAAAACCAATCAGGTCTTTCATAGTTTCCTTGTCTATGTGGACCAGTTCCAATTGTTTGCTTTACTTTACCAATTTTTCCTTCGTTAACTAATTCTTCAGCCTTAGCAACAGCTGCAACATGAAATCTTTCTGAAAAATTAACTGACCAAATTTTTCCAGTTTTTTTTACTGTTTGTTTAAGTTCATTTAATTGATCTAAAGTAGTGCAACCTGGTTTATCGACCATTACATCTTTTCCAGCTTTTAAAGCCTCTATTGAATTATCAGCCCTATCTTTTGGAACTGAAGATATTAAAATCATATCAATTGATGGATCATTTAATATTTCTTCCTTATTTTCTTTTCTTTTAATGTTTGGATATTTTGAATTAAATTCCTTTAAGGTTAATGGATCACCTTCTGTCCAAAAGAATTCACAAGTGCATCCTTCTTTTAACATTTCATCCAACATGTCAAAGATATGACCGTGATCAATACCTACAATTCCTAATTTTATATTTTTTTTCATTAATAAATTAAATTTTCAATTTATTTTTTAAATTTTTATAAATTTCATTTGTAACTTCATTCCAATTATTAAAATTTTTTTGATGAAATAATTTAAGAGACTCGTAAGGGTTAATTTTATTAAATTTACCCCATCTCCAGTCAGGGTATGAGCTAATAATACCCCAAGTTTCCTTATTTAGTGAAGCTGACAAATGTAGTAAAGAAGTGTCTGATGAAATAACTAAATCGAGCTTTGGTATTATCGACAACAATTCTTTAAAATTATATTTTCCGAAATCTTCTATTTTTAATGATTTAAAATAATTTAAATCTCTTTCCCAAATTTCATTTTGTAAACAAAAAAAATTAATATCTAACGTAAACAGTTTTGCTAATGACTCAAGTGGTACAGATCTATATGGTTCGTTTGGTCCTATAATTGACCCAGACCAAGCAATACCAACATTTAATTTATTTGTATCAAATTTATTATCCCATTTGTTTGTTATTTCTTTACTGAGATCAATTAAAGTATCATTTTTATTTAATTTTTCTTTGTAAAAAAATTTTAAAATTGAACCAAGGGCAATTTTGTAATCAAAAATTTTATCATGTATTGTATCTTTATCTTGAATTTCCAGGTTAGAAAAATTATTTTTAAAAATATTTTGAATTTTCTTTTGTACCACTAGTGTTACTTTTTTAGATATTTTTAAAAGAGGAAAAATATATCTAGAAAATTGAATAGTATCTCCTAGCCCTTGTTCACAATAAACCAAAATATGTTTACTTTTTAAATCTTCTCCTTTCCATTCTTTTATGTTTTCTAAAATATTTAAATTATTTGAGGACCTGTATTCATAATACTTCCATCCATTTTCAAAATCTCCATCAAATAATTTTCTCATACCTAAAAACGCAAAAGATTCTGTATTTTTTTCAATTTTTTCTTTGTGATTTTCTAATAAAATTTTGCCCTCTTCATTCTTACCTATAATAAAATTCAACTTTATTAATTTTATTAAAAATTTTAGGTTATGTTTGTTTTTTTCTAAAATTTTTATAGCTTCATTGATTTGATTGTTTGATAAAAAATATTCTGCTTTATTATATTTAAACTCAATATAATCCTCATCAAATTTTTCTGCTTTCAAATAAAATAAATCAGAATTTTTTTTATCTTTTAGTTTTAAATAATTAGATAAAATATTGTTAATAATTATCTTATCATTTTGTCCTAAATTTAGAGCCTTTAAAAAATAATTTAGAGAACTTTTTGGTTTATTTTGTTTTAAGTAAATAGAACCTATATTGTTAAAAGCAAAATTTTTTTCTTTGCCATCTAATTCAATACACTTTTTGTAATACTTTAGTGCTTCAGAAAATTTTCTTTTTAAATCAAAAGCAAAAGCAAGCTTATAATTAAAAGAAGAATCAAGTTGATTTTTTTCAACCAACTTTTTTCCAACATTAATCATTTCTTCAACTTTTTTTGTTTTGTTATGAATTATGTAAAGATTTTTTAATGGATCTAAATAATTTTGATTTAATTTAAAAGATTTTAGAAAGGAGGTTTCAGCCATATCTAAATTATTTTGCAAGTGATAAATTACGCCTTTCAAATTATGTATAATATGAACGTTATTGTCGTTCTCACATAATTTGCAAAGTTCTAAAGCTTTATCTAGATCTTTATTATTTATATTTTCAATTATCTTATCTAAATCTGACATCATTATTTTTATATTTGAAGATAAACGATGTACTAAAAAATATTCTCATTAAATAATTTTGGATTTTAAAATATTAGTCGAAGGCACATCTAAAACCAACATAAATTGCATAGAAATTAGATGGTTTGTATTGTGCTCCACTTTTAGAAGTTTTAGAACCTCCATACCACCATGATGCACCAGCTGTTAATGAATTATCATTTTTTTGATCATCTATCCATTCCCAAACATTTCCTCCCATTGCAACTAAACCATTAATTCCTTCTGGTAGTTTAGTTACATCTATATGCTTGTCATAATTTAGTAGTCCTTGAGAGTTCATATTTTTAGCTTCATCCCCACTTGGATATTTATAGACTTTGCCTTTTTCAAACTCTGAAGAATTAAATACTTGCTTGTATGCAGCGTAAGACCATTCATCAAAAGATGGCAGTCTACCATCTATTGATTTACAGTAATCCTCAGCTTCGTATCTACTAACATGTACTGCTGGTTCTAATTCACTATCAGGATTTTCACCGTACGGGGTTTTATATGTCCAGCCAGCTCTTTTTTCCCAACCAGCACCCCATTCATATCCACCACCTGTTTTTTCTGCTTCTGTGATTAAATTATTTTTTTTGGCATAATTTTTAAATTCTTGAATGGTGATTTCATATTTATTTAAAGAAAAGTTTCTAAAATCAATTTTGGTATTTTCAAATGCAAATGTTTTTGAAAACAAAAATAAACTCAAAATAATTAATTTCTTCATTTAATTAGAAGTTTCCTTTTTTATCTGAACCTTTGTAAAAAATATCTTGAAGATTTTGATTTTCTTTTTTTTTAATCAACAAATCCTCTTTGTTCATCAATGATTTTGGTCTTTGAATTATCTCATGGTAATGAAATTCATCAACTCCTCTTGCTAATTGAACACTATTTTTACCTAATACTTGTTTAACATTAGTGCCAATATAACTTTGGATCACAAATCCAATTCTTCTGTTATTACTTTTGTTTATTCCTGAACCATGAACTATTCTTGGATGATGTAATGACATTTGCCCTGCAACAAGTTCAACAGATTTAACTTCATCATCTGGAACATCATTAACTGTTTGACCTCTTGTTAATAAATTTCCTTCATTAAATTTTTCATCATGATCTTTTATTTCTATATGTGATTTAGGCCACATTTTCATACAACCATTTTCCTCATTTGAATCTGTTAAAGCTACCCAAGCAGTAACCCAATTATGAGGTTCTAATCCAATATATTTTGCATCTTGATGATAACTTACGAAACCTTGTTGATTAGGATTTTTTATAAACAAAGTTGTTCCGCATACTAAAATATTTTTTCCAATAATACTTTCTACAGCATCTAATAGTTTTGAATTATGAACTATCGCATCTAGTTTTGGTGAAATTAAATGAGCATTGTATCTTTCTGATTTATCAATTTCATCAGGCATTTCTTTTTCGATTAATTCAATTTCATCTCTTGCTTCTTTAGCTTCTTGTTTTGATAAAATATCAATTGGAGCTAAGTAACCTTGATCTTGGTATTCTTTAAGTTGATTTGAATTTAAATTAGCCATATGCTTTTGGGATGAATATTAGCATATCCTCTATTTATTTTTCACCAGTAAAATCAATTTCGTTTCAAAAAATTAATAAATGCGAGATTAAAAAAAATATTGGAATTATTAATGATCGGTTGTTTGCATTCTCAAGATTATTAGATAGTGGAAAGGCTCAAAAGATGGAGCAGGAGCCTGGTGAGAGAAAATTGATCAACTTTCTTACTTTAAAAAATACACCTATACTTAACAAATATTCATTTGAATTTAATGAAGGAAATCTAGAATTATTTAATGATCAAAAAAAATTATTTTCAATCAATCCTAATAATCCTGAAGAAGTAAGTTTAATAGAACAAGAAGTATTAAATTTAGATGACCAAGTTAAAGGACCAGTATTTCTATTAAAGAATAACCAAAATCCTTTTTTTGATACAAATAGTGGAGGAGAGATAATGAACTCAATATCTTTGATAAATCACAATAGTATTAAAGACTTTGAAAAAAATATGGGCGAAGAAGTAGAGTATCAAAGGTTTAGAGGAAACCTCTATGTAAGTGGTTTAGATGCTTGGGAAGAGAGAAATTGGATAGGTAAAACCATCAATATCAATGGAGCACCCTTTAAAGTTGACGATCATATTCCAAGATGCTCAGCAACCAATTTGAAACCTAAATCAAGTGATATAACTTTTAACCTTCCTCAGAAACTTAAAGAATTTTATGATCACATGGATCTTGGAGTTTATTTAATTCCTTTGGGGGATGGAGAGGTATCTATTGAGGATAAAATTATAATTTAATTTGTTGAACTAGGTTCTTCAAAAACGTTTTTTGTTTCGTTTGTAGCAGTATTATCTAATGTTTCGGGCGTATCTGGGTCTAATTCTAATCCTGCAGGTGTAATGGTTGCAGGTACAGGTGTAAATGTAGAATCTGGATTGTCCACGGTTTCTCTTATTCTCATTCTGTACAAACCAAATGCACCAATTAAAGCATGAACTATAATTAAAAATACAAAAAATCCATTTAATCCAAACCATTCCATAAACAATGAACATAAAATTGGTCCACTAATAGCACCAACACCAAAAATTAATTGAAGTCCCCCTCCAGCAGCTACGAATTTAGATTTTGGTACAAAGTCATTAGTGTGTGCAAGATTTAAAGAAAATAATGGAAGGCATAAACTTGAATAAAGACCAACCGCAATAAAGAAAACTATTTTTTTAAATGCAAGTTCATCCATATAATAAATGTTTTGTATAGGATCATTAGAAGTTAAAATTGACAATAGTGCTAAAGCAGAACTTCCAAATGTAGTTACAACAATTACTCTTCTTCTATCGTATTGATCTGAAAAATATCCAATTGGTCCTTGACCAAATACACCTGCAATCGTTGCAATAAATAATAAAATTGAAGTTTCAAACAGACTGAGTTTAGCAAGAGTTGCATAAACCGAAATTAATGAAAAAAATGCTGCATGAATTACTCCAGTGAAAAAAGAACTAAAAGTTCCAAGAGGAGAGATTTCATAAAGTTCTTTAATACTAATTGTTTCAATTTTTTTAAATTTTGGAGCTGGTCTTTTTGTTAATAAAATTGGAACAAGCGCTAAAGATAAAAGCACAGATACCAAAATAAAAGGTTCATAGGCTTTTGGTTCACTTAAGTTAAGTAACAGCATTCCAACTGCAAGACCAAAATAAATTACCATCATGTAAGCAGATAGTAATTGTCCTCTATTCTTATTAGTTGCTCTGTCGTTTAACCAACTTTCAGTGACAACATAACAACTAACTAAACTGATACCTGTTATAAATCTACTTACTGTCCACATAAATGGATTTACATAAACTACCGCAAGCAATGCACTAAGTGATGCAAGGGATGCAAAAGCTGCAAACACTCTGATGTGGCCAACTTTAGATACAAAATTTGGAGTTGTTCTAGAACCAACAAAGTAGCCGATATAATATCCTGACATGAAGACCCCTGTAGTAAAAACACTAAAGTCCTCAAGTACAGATCTAATACCCATTATCTGCATTTGTAACCCATGAGCTATCATCATGGTTCCAATACCTATAAAGAGGGCCCAGGATTTTTTTACTTCTTTTTGCATTTCTAAATTTTAAGTATCAATAAATTGCGGGCTAAGTAGTTTTGGTTTGTGTTTTTTTTATGGCTAGGAATGAGTGAATAGCGATAGTTAAAATGATCACCATTCCTCCTTGAATTGTCTCCATTGAAGGTTGTTCTTTAACAACCATCCACACCCAAATAGGTCCCAAAACTGTTTCCATTAGAAAGAATAGATTTACTTCAGCTCCTGTTATGTATCTTGGAGCTAGTGTTACCAACACAAAAGGAATGGCCACACAAAGGATACACATCGCTGGAATGATATAAATATCATTGTCTTTTAGCTCAAACGTATCAATAAAGAATAAAGCGACTAATGCAACGACCAGTTTACCAACCACAGCTGAAGGAACCAAGTTTAGACTTTTTCCAGCTCTGATGATTGTTGCTCCTGCTGCAAGACCGCATGCAGTAATAAAACCTAAAATATCACCAAAAATATTTCCTAATTTCACAGAGTCGTAAAATATATAAAGAACACTTAAAAACGTAATTGCTATAGCAATCAAAGTATTTCGATCTGGTTTTTCTTTTAAAAATATTGCACCAAAAATAGCTGACAACATTGGTGCAAGTGCAATCATAACAAGCGTGTTTGCAACATTCGTATTTTGAATTGATAGTACAAATGTAATGTTGGTTATGGAAAACGTAATAATATAAGCAACACCATAAACTGAATTTCCATAAAGTAATTTAAAAAAACTTGATTTATAAATAAACAACATTCCAACAAATACAGTTACAAATGGAATGATGCCTCTATAAAAAACTAATCCCCAAGTATCTACATTTGAAAGTCTAATAAATAAACTATCAGGAGTGATAAACATCACTGCAACAAAAGCCATTAAAGAACCTTTTTGCTGATCAGTTAAATTGTTCATGCTTTTAATTCTTTCCAAAAAGTTTTTGCTAAATTTATTCTTGATAAATCAAAAAAAGTTTTAAGTCCTGTAGGAGAAGTAACATTGATATCTCCATTTAATTTTTGATCTATAAAATCAATCCCTGCAAAATATATATTTTCTTTTTTCAAGTCTTTAGCAATTAATTTTGAAATTTTATTTTCTTGCTTAGTTAAATTGATATTAATCGGTTTGGCTCCTTTGCTCATATTACTTAAATAAGATCCTTTTTTAGGAATTCTAGAAATTGCACCACAGACTTTTCCATTAATTATAAAAACTCTTTTGTCTCCTTTATTAATTTTAGGTAAAAACTTTTGACACATAATATGATCATGCTTTTTAATAAATTTATTAATAAGTTTTGAATTAAATTTATTTAATAAGTGAATATCATTGCCACTATAACTATGAATAGGTTTGATAATTACCTTCTTATGCTTTTTAATAAAATTTTTGATTTCATTTATATCCTGAGAAAAAAGTGTATCAGGCATATATTTTAAATATTTTGTTGAATATAACTTTTCAGAAATATTTCTTATTGATGTTGGGTTATTGATAATTTTAACTTTATTTTTAATAAAATCTAAAATGTAAGTCGTTGAAATATATTCTAAATTAAATGGTGGGTCTTGACGGATTAAAATAAACTTACATTTTGCAAGTTCTAAAGTTTGTTCTTTAATGATTTTATAAAATTTCTTGTTTTGATAATTAAACTTTATGAAGAAGCCTTTAGCTAAAACTTTTTTGTTAATTATTGATAGATTTTTTGGATCGTAATAAAAAATCTTATATTTGTGTTGAATTTCGTTAGCTAAAAAAACACTAGTATCAGTTATAGGGTTTAAGGAAGAGGGGTGGTTGCCTTGAACAGCTACTATTTTATTTGTCATATAATTCTTCTAAATTTTCATCTTTCGAAAATTTACTAATCATATGATCTGCATTTGTAGTCTTATTATCAACTACATTTTGCAAATGATTTAAGAAGATAGTTTCGTTATTTCCTTTTTTACTAATGATATCTCTTTTTTCTAATCCTTTTCTAGAAATGTTCAAAAGAGCAGAAGTCCAATACAATAAGTCTTTACCCATTAATTGAGTATTAAATCCTTTTTGTGGAGCTTCTAAATAAGCATTGATTATTTTATCTGTTTCCCATGAAGAGACTAAGTCGTATGCTTCATCTAAATTTCCATACAACATACCAATATTGAAAGCTGGTCCAGCACATAGGCAATCCCAACCACAGGTATCCATTGATCTAAGCTCAATATATTTCTTCAGTCTATTTTCAGTGAAGATTGTGCTTAAGTGGGTTGTAAGATCAGCTTCAGTTGGAAGTCTATTTCCTATTTCTTCAATTTTTCCATCCATAAAATCTTTAAATGTATATTTTCTTCCAGAAATATACTGATCATTATGTTGAATGAATAAAATTGGAAAGCTCATGACAAATTCTGCATATTTTTCAAAATCTAAACTTTCAAAAAATAATTTAGGCAAACCTCCTCTTGAAGTGCTTTGCCATACTTTAGATCTGTAAGATAAATAATTACTGTTCTTTTTTTCAACTATTGATGAGTTTGCAAATAGTGCAATTGAAATAGGAACAATAGAATTAGCTAGTTTAAATTTTTTAATAAAATCTTCTTCTGAATTATAATCAATATTTAATTGTGTTCCACACGTTCGATACATCATATCTAAACTAAGCTCTCCACCTAGTGGCATGTCTTTTGTCATTAACTCATAACGTTGCTTAGGATTGTTTGGAATATCCTCTAATTTTGAAATAGGATCAAAACCTGCACTAACTATTTTGATATCTAATTTTTTAGTAACTTGTTTTAATTCAAATAAATAATCTTGAGACTCTGCACATGCCTCATGCATATGGTTTAACTTATCACCTGATAATTCAATTTGGTTACCAGGTTCTAGTGTAATATTTTTACCACCTTTATTTAGACCAATAATATTTTCTTTTTCATAAACAGGGTTCCAGCCAAACTCAGTTAAGGCTGTAAACATTTCTTTTACTTTTGGGTAATCAATTCTTTTGTTGTCTTTAGTATTGAACAAGAATTTTTCATGTTCGATGCCAATTCTAAAATCTTTATCTTCTTTGATTCCAGATTTAAAATATTCAATAATTTTCTCTTTATTGTTAATCATGCGCTTTAGATAGTGGATTTTAATTTAATTTAAAGTAAAGAATAGGGCTTTCTTGAGAATATTTTTCTCACCATTGGCGCAAATTCCTCTAATTTCATACTTTTATAGTCTGGATCAAAAGATGCCTGGTCCCATTTTTCACAAAACTCTACAGCATCGTCAAAATATTTATGATCTTTATATTTATCTCTTTGATTTTGATTCTTTCCAAGATGATGCGCGTAATAATACATTTGAAACTCGCCATGCTTTTGAATGATCCAATGTGTTTTTTCTGAAACGTAGGGTTTTAAAACTGAAGCTGCATATTCTGAATGATTAACAGGAGCTAACTCATCTCCAATATCATGTAGTAAGGCTGCAACCACCATTTCCTCATCTGCATTATCTTTAAAAGCTCTTGTTGCTGTTTGCAGAGAGTGTTCAAGTCTAGTTATTTTGTATCCCTCTAAAGTAGAATTTAATCCACTCATAAATTTTAATATTCGATCAGCAGTGCCATCAATATATTTTTGTTCATACTCATCAAGTAACAAATACTCATCCTTGGTTCCATTTTTCATTTCAGTAAAATTTACTGTTTTCATATTTTAATTATTAGATGCTGTACTTAATAAAGAAAGTTGAGTTATTTTATTATCACCCAATTCATCAACAGGTTTGACTGGGTAATCACCAGTAAAATAATGATCTGTTAATTGAGGATAAGCCTCATTTCTTTTGTCAAAACCAATTGCTCTATATAATCCATCAATAGATAAAAATTTAAGTGATTTTGCTCCAATATATTCACAGATTTCATCATTTGTTTTATTTGCTGCTAATAACTCTTTTTTAGTTGGGGTATCTACACCATAAAAATCTGGATATTTGATCTCAGGACAAGCAATTCTAACATGAACTTCTTTTGCACCTGCATCATATAGCATTTTAACAATCTTATAAGATGTAGTTCCTCTAACAAGCGAGTCATCAATTAAAATAATTTTTTTATCTTTAATTGTGCTTTGGTTTGCATTTAATTTTAATTTTACACCCAAACTTCTAATCTGCTGACTTGGTTCAATAAAGGTTCTACCAACATAGTGGTTTCTAATTAGACCATGTTCAAAATTCATTTTTAAGTGTTGTGCAAAACCAAGGGCCGCTGCATTACCAGAATCTGGCACAGGTACAACTATATCTGCTTCAACATCATTCTCTTTTGCAAGCTCTTTTCCTAAATTTTTTCTGTGTTCATAAGCTGTTTTGTTATCAAGTAAGCTATCTGGTCTTGAAAAATAAATATACTCAAAGACACATGGTCTTACTTTTTTCGGAGGGAAGGGTTTGATGCTAGTTAGTTCGTCATTTTCAATTAGCACTATTTCACCATTTTCTACTTCTCTAATAAATTTTGCACCAATGATATCTAATGCACAAGTTTCAGAAGCTAGTACATAGCTGTTTCCTAATTTTCCAATCATCAAAGGTCTAATTCCATATGGATCTCTTACACCTATCAAAGATTTTTGTGTCATCATTACCAATGCATACCCACCTTGAATTTGGAATATAGCATCAATCACTTTATCAATTGTTTTTGATCTTTTAGATTTTGCAATTAACTGAACTATGGTTTCAGTATCAGAGGTAGTGTAAAATATTGCGCCTTCTTCTACGAGCTTGTTTCTTAAAGATATTGAATTTGTTAAGTTTCCGTTATGCGATACCCCAATTCCACCTGCATTAGTATCTGCAAAAAAAGGCTGGATATTTCTTAAAATATTGTTGCCAGTAGTACTATATCGATTATGTCCAATAGCATAATTACCTTTAAGGTTTTTTAAAACTTTTTCTTTATTAAAATTATCACCAACTAAGCCAAATCTTTTTTCTGAATAATATTTTTCCCCATCAAAAGTAACAATTCCACAGCCTTCTTGACCTCTATGCTGCAGTGCGTGCAAACCTAAAGCAGTTAAAGCAGATGCATCTTTTGCATTGCTTATGCCAAATACTCCACATTCTTCTTTTAGTTTTGGATCAAATATCTTCAATTTTTTCTTTAGATTCTTGATATGTTTTTTCATTAGGAAATTCTTCAACAAGATAACTACTACCTTTTTTCAAATATGGAAAGACGTATGATTTATCTAAATTAATCGGCCATTTATCGTAGTTATAAACAATATGTACTCCAGAAAAAATTGATACACATACAATATATGCTTTTACAAACCCAAAAAAGAATCCGAAGGTAGTATCTAAGCCACCGATACCAGTATATTTTATTGCTTTACTGATACCTTTGTTAACTAATAATACCAAAAAGATAACAACTATGAATATTGCAATTCCAAGTCCAACATCAAGAACATACTCGTTATCAATTATATCTTTTACATAAGGTTTTATACGTGGAAATAAAATTAGAGTAATAACGTAGGCCAGGAGCCATTTTGCCATTGAAAGGATGCTTAAGACAAACCCTTTTCTATAACAACTAATTAAAGACCATATTGTTATTGCGATATAGATTAAATCAATAATAGAGGACGCTTCAAAAAAATCTTTAAGAGCATCTACCATTAAGCATCTTTACCAAAAGGTTTAACCACCAATATCAATGCTGGCAGCAAAGTTAAAACCGATATCATTGCAAGTAACATCGCTAGACCTGTAAACATTCCAAAATAGATTGTTGGTATAAATTTAGACAATACTAAAATTGAAAAACCAAATACAATTGTGATTGAAGTATTTAAAATTGCAACCCCAACTGTTGAGTGACAGGTTTTTAATGTGCTGTTGTAATCTTTTAGTTTGCTAAATTCTTCCTTGAATCTGTAGATATAGTGAATACTGTTATCAACAGCAATTCCGATTGTAATTGCAGCAATTGTAATAGTCATCATATCCAATGGAATTCCTAATAATCCAATAATTCCCAAAATAAAGAATGCAGCTATGAAATTTGGCACAACACCAATTAATGAAAGTTTAATATTTCTAAATAAAATAATAAACATTGAGAAAATACCAATCATAACCAAACCAAGTGTCAAAATTTGTGACTTAAACAAGCTTTGGAGTAAATTATTAAATAATATTAATACCCCTGCTAACTTGTAATCATCTTTTTCTAATCCTAATTCATTTTCTAGATCAAAATTAATTTTATTGATTAAGTCATTTCTTCTCAAATTTTCTTGTGAATCTATTATTCTAAGACTTATTCGAGCTTCGTTATTTTCTATTGATAAATACGGATCAATTATTTCTGTTTTAATACTTTCAGGTATTTTTGAATATAATACACCCATCTCTAAAGTACCAAGTGGATTATTATTATTTAGTTGTGTTGCGACATCAATAATTGATGAAAAAGATAAAACTTTACCAACTTGTGGAAGACTATCTAAATAATTATGAACAGATGCAATTCTATCTATTTTATCTTTAGTAAACCAATATTTTTCATCATTTGTGTCTTCTTCGTCTCCCCAATCTTCAAACTCATCATCTTCTTCTGATTTCTTTTCTTCTTTTTTAGGAAATTTTAAAATAACTTCTAGGGGGGTTGTTCCACCTAGCTCTTCATCAATTAATTTCATTCCTTTGTAAATTTCAGTGTTTTTGTCAAAATAATTTATAAAACTATTCTCAACCTCAAGTTTGCTAATCCCGACCACACTTAAGACAATAATAATTCCCGTTGCAGAAAAAATTGTAAATTTGTTATTTAAAGAAATTGAACCAAGTATTGATGTAATTTTAGAATCTTGTTCTTTTTTTAAAGATACATTTCCAGTTGTAGTAAAACTTAAAAGAGTAGGTAGTAAAGTAAAAGTAATTATAAATGATGTAATTAAACCAAAAGTCATCATCCAACCAAAATCTATAATGGGTTTAATTTCACTAAATATTAAAGATAAGAAAGCTAAAATTGTTGTTAAAACTGTATACAATATAGGCCAAAACATTTTACTCGTTGTTAAGGAAATGATTTCAAAATTACTTTTTGTTGGAAAATTTTTTTTCAGCTGAAGAAACCTGGTGCTCATATGAATGTTCATCGCCATTGTAAGAATAAGCATCAAAGCAATAAAGTTTGATGAAATAACAGTTACTTTCCATCCAAGCAATCCAAGTAGACCCATCATAATAATTACAGAGAAAAAACAGCTACTAATAGGAACAATAATCCAAATTAGATTTCTAAATACAAACCAAAGAGTTGCTATAATAAATAATAAAACTCCAATACCAAACACAATGATATCACTTTTAATAAAAGTCATCATATCATCTGCGATCATTGGAATTCCACCTAAGTAAATTTTTCCAACATCGCCATAACTTTGAATTACTTGTCTTATCTCTAAAATGTTTTGATGATTTTGTTTTTTGATTTGATCTTTATAATTTTCAATTTCTTCTCTAGATTTATTTTCTATATTTTCTAATTTTTTATTTTGTTTTATGTTAACAATGATCCCACTTGTCTTACCATCTTCACTAATTACAAAATTTCTAAATACAGGACTGTTTAAAATTTCACCAAATCCTCTTTCTCTATCTACTTCTTCATCTTTTAAAGTTTTAAAGCTTTCTAATCTTTCCTGCAGCGGTGCATCTGAATTATTTAAAAGCGGTATATCTAAAAGTGTAATAACACTATGAACCCAATCTAAACTTTGAATTTTGTATTTTATACTCAGTAGATTATTTATTGAAGAATCTGTAACCATACCTTCATTAGGAGTGTAAGTGAGAACTAAAAATTCCTTAGACCCATATCTTTCTGTAATTTCTTGCAAGTATGCGAGATCTGGATCTCCATCAATTAACAATGTTTCTGATGAAGCATCTAGCCTAAAGTCTTTAGAATAATACCCAAAACTTAGAATAGAAATCAGGAGCAATGCAAATATTGCCTTTGGGTTCTTTAAAACTAAGTTTTGATACATTTGAGCTAACATTAGCTCTTTTATATTGGAAATTAATTAGTTTGAGTATCTTTAAATTTGGTAAATCTTTCCTCAAACTCAAGTGTAACATTACCAATTGGACCGTGTCGTTGTTTCCCAATTATAATTTGCGCTAAGTGTGCTACTTCATTCATTTTTGCTTGCCATTCAGCGTGTTCCACAGTTGCTTCTCTTGGTTCTTTTCTAGATAGATAATATCCTTCTCTGTAAACAAACATTACAACATCAGCATCCTGTTCAATTGAACCTGATTCTCTTAAATCTGCTAATTGAGGTTTGTGATCATCTCTTTGTTCAACCTGTCTTGATAACTGTGAAAGTGCAACAACTGGAACAGCAAGTTCTTTTGCAATCGCTTTAAGACCTTGAGTAATTTGAGAGATTTCCTGAACTCTACCGTCTTTATTATAGGTTGTTCCTCTCATTAACTGAATGTAATCGACAACAATCATATCTAATCCAAATAGTCTTTTAATTCTTCTTGCTCTGTTACTTAGTGCTGCAATGCTAATAGCTGGTGTTTCATCAATATAAAGTGGGAGTTCAGCAATATTTTTTGAAGTTTCTAAAAATTTATCAAACTGATCATCAGAAATTCTTCCTCTTCTAATATCGTTTGAGCTAATTCTTGCTTGTTCTGAGATAATACGAGTTGAAAGCTGTTCAGATGACATTTCTAAAGAGAAAAAAGCTATAGAAGATTTTTTACCACTATCTTGTAGTTTTTGAGCAGCATTGAATGCAATGTTTGTTGCAAGTGAGGTTTTTCCCATTGATGGACGACCAGCGATAATGATCAAATCAGATTGGTGCAAACCTCCAAGTTTATCATCTAAATCTCTGAGACCTGTTGGAACTCCAACAATTCCCTCCTCATTTTTATATGCAGCTGAAGCCATCTCTATAGTTTGTTTCATTGCATCATCAAATTTTATAAGAGAAGAATTGAAAGATCCTTTTTCAGCCAAATCAAATAATTGTCTTTCAGAATTCTCAATTATGGTTTGACCGCTAGTATCAAGGTCATTTAATTTTGCACTATCTATAGTTTCTTCAGAAATTTTTATTAGCTCTCTTCTTACAAACATATCGTATATTATTTTTGAATATTCTACTGCTTGTCTAACAGATGTGGAAAATTTAGTTACTTTTACTAAATACTCTGGAACATTGATTTCATCTTTTTCATCCTCAAAATAATTTTTTAAAGTAATGGGATTAGCAAGCATACCTTTGTAGATAAGGCTTTCGATGGCATCAAATATCTTTTGATGCATAGGATCATAAAAATTAATAGATGAAATAATTGTATTAACCTCATCAAAAATATCATTGCTCACTAGTATTGAACCAATTACAGATTGTTCTGCTTCAATGTTGTTTGGTAATTCTTTGAATTTATCTTTAACTATGCTTAAGTTGTTTTCCATAAAATAAATTTACAGAAAAAAATTATTATTTAAATTTTAATTTTTAGCTGTTGAAAAGAATGTATAATTATTGAATTGTATCAGCTGAGGTAACGTTAACTACTATTTCAGCATCAACTTCAGAGTGTAAAGAAATTTTAACTTTGAATTTTCCTAAAGATTTAATTTCTTCAACTGGTTGTATCATTGAAGGTTTGATTTCAATATTATTTTCTTTTTGAATAAGTTTTGAAATTTCAGTCGGTTTCACTGAACCATAAAGTTCATTATTTTCGGTACTTAATTTTTGAACAGAGTATTCTTTGTTATTTATTTGTTCTGCAATTTTAGCTGCTTCTTGTTTTCTTTCATTATCTTTTTTAGATAATTCAGCTTTTATTTTTTCAACTTCTTTTATGTTTTCTTTTGAAGCATAAAGAGCTTTTTTGTTTGCAATCAAAAAGTTTCTAGCAAAACCTCTCTTCACGTCTATTACTTCTCCTACAGATCCAATTCTTTTAACGTTTTCTAATAAAATAACTTTCATTATATTAAAGCTAGGTTTCTTGCTCTTTTAATAGATAAAGATAATTCTCTTTGTTTTTTTTGAGATACGTTTGTAATTCTTGATGGTAAAATCTTGCCATTTTCTGAAACATATCTTTTTAAGAGTTTTATGTTTTTATAATCAACTTTAGGAGCACCTTTTACTGAAAGTGGACAAGTTTTTTTAAATTTATATTTATTTGGTTGAAAAATACTTAATTTTGCAAAGTTGCTTTGTTTTCCTTTTTTATTTCCACTTTGTCTTTTTGGCATTAGTTTTTGTTACTTTCTTTGTTTTCACTATCATCTTTTTTTCCAAAGTAATTTGCATCTAAATCAAACTCTTTTACTCTTACTGTTAGATATCTTAATAATTTTTTATCGATAGCTTCACTTTTTTCCAATTCTTCAACTACTTTACCTTTACCTTTAATCTTAAAGTGAATGTAACTTCCTTTTTTATTTTTTTTAATTAAATAAGAAAGGTTTAGAAGGCCCCAGTTCTCAGTTTTTACAACTTCGCCTTCATTTTTTTCAACAATTTTTGAATACTTATCAGTTAACTGCTTCAACTCACTTGGAGATGTATCTTGTCTAGCTATTATAGTATGTTCGTATAAGTTCATTTAAGTTCTTTAATAAAATGTGAGGATATACTATTATAAAAGTTCAATTACAATAGATAAAAACACAAAATTAGTAATATTTTTATATGTTTTCAGTAATATTTCCAGGTCAAGGATCTCAAATAGTTGGAATGGGAAAAGAGTTTTATGACAAATTTGAGCTTGTTAAAAGCCTATTCAAAGAGGCTGATGAAACATTAAATTATTCAATTTCAAAGCTAATATTAGAAGGACCTAAAGAAGAGCTTGATTTAACAGCAAACACACAACCGGCAATTTTTTTAATAAGTTATTCTATATTTAACGTTATTAAAAAAGAATTTAATATTGATCTAAATAAAGCAAAATATTTTGCTGGACATTCTTTAGGTGAGTATTCCGCTTTATCTTGCGCTGGGTATTTAAACTTTGCAGAAACTTTAAAAATTTTAAGAATCAGAGGTGATGCTATGCAAAATTCTGTGCCAAAGGGTGAGGGTGGTATGGTTGCTGCACTGGGTTCAACTGTTGAAGTAATAGAAAAAATATTCAAAGATAATGAGTCAAAATTTATATCACAAATAGCAAATGATAATTCAGAAGGGCAAATAGTTTTGAGTGGAAAAACTCAAGATTTAGAAAAATTAATTGAAGTATTAAAAGAGAATTCAATTAAAAATATAAAACTTCCAGTGAGTGCTCCTTTTCACTGTAGCCTTATGAGTAAAGCAACAGAGATTATGACAGAAGAATTGAACAAAATTTCATTTTCTGATGGAAGAAATAAGTTAATTTCAAATGTAACAGCCGAACCTGTTGCAAGTACTGAAGATTTAAAATCACTATTAATAAAACAAATTGAAAATAGAGTAAGATGGAGAGAGAGCGTCTTAAATATGATAAATAGTGATGTTGATCATTTTATAGAAATTGGACCTGGGAAAGTTCTGTCAGGTTTAGTAAAAAGGATTAATAGAGAAGTGAAAATTAATGCGATTAACAGTATAGAGGATATTGAAAATTTAAAAATATGAATGATTTAAATGATAAAAATATAATTATTACAGGCGCATCTGGAGGAATAGGAAATTCAATTGTAAAAAAATTATATCAAAGTGGTGCTAATATTTTAGCCTCAGGAACAAGAATCCAGAAACTTGAAGAGTTAAAAAAGGAATTTGAAAAAATAAATATTTTAAAGTTTGATATATCTCAAAGTGAAAAAATTGAGGAATTCATTGAAAATGCAACAAAAGAACTAGGTGGTAGTTTGGATTGTATAGTTAATAATGCAGGTATCACACAAGACAACTTGGCAATTAGAATGAGTTTGGATGATTGGAAACAAGTGATTGATGTTAATTTAACGTCAACATTTTTGATGAGTAAATTTGCTATAAAAAAAATGTTAAAAAACAAATCTGGAAAAATAGTTAATATTACTTCTGTTGTTGGACATACAGGAAATTTAGGCCAAGCTAACTATACCGCATCTAAAGCAGGCATAGTAGCTATGTCAAAAAGTTTGGCAATTGAATATGCCAAGAAAAATATTAACGTTAATTGTATCTCGCCAGGATTTATCAAAACTGCGATGACAGATAAGATAGATGAAAAGTTTAAAGAAACTATCATATCGAAGATACCTTCGGCACGCCTTGGTGAGCCTGATGATATTGCAAATGCTGTAGTTTTTTTATGCTCAGATCAATCTAGCTATATTAATGGTGAAACCCTGCATGTTAATGGTGGCATGTATATGGCTTGACAAAATAGCTTTTTAAACTATTAACGAAATATAACAAAAAAGGATCAATATGTCAGAAGACGTTTCAAGTAAGGTAAAAAAAATTGTAGCAGACCATTTAGGTATCGATGAAGCTAAAGTAACTGAAGAATCGAGTTTTATAGATGATTTAGGAGCTGATAGTTTAGATACTGTTGAGTTAGTGATGGCTTTCGAAGAAGAATTTGGATCTGAAATTTCAGACAGTGAAGCTGAGAAAATTTTAACTGTGGGAGATGCAGTTAAGTTTATCGAAGGAAAAGCTAACTAGAAATTTCAATGCCCTTAAAAAATGATGGGGTCATGATTATACTTTCCTCTCCGTCTGGAGCAGGAAAAACAACACTAGTAAAATTATTGTCAAAAAAAGACAATTTTGTCACATCTATTTCACATACTACAAGAAACCCAAGACCTGGTGAAGAGCATAATAAGGATTATTTCTTCGTTGAAGATGAAGAGTTTAAAAGATTAATAAAAAACGAAGAATTTCTTGAATATGCAAAAGTGTTTAGCAATTTATATGGCACAACAAGAACTCCAGTAATTAATAATTTAAGTGGAGGAAAAAATGTTTTATTTGATATTGATTGGCAAGGTGCTGATCAAATTAAAAATAAAAAATTAGATTATAAATTAATTACTTTCTTTATCCTTCCACCAAGTAAGGAGGTTTTGTTTAAAAGACTTTCAAATAGAGATATGAAAGATAAATTAATTGCTGAAGAAAGAATGCAACAATTCGAAAGAGATGTTTTACATTGGATAAATTACGATTATGTAGTCATTAACGATGATATCAATAAATGTTTCGAAAAAATTTCAAATTTAATAGATGCTGAAATTAATTATGGCTCTAAAGATTATGATTTAAATTTTATTAGAGATCATGTTGATAAATTAACCAATTAATTTTTCATACTCTTCAGTTAATTTATAATAAGTTTCAAAATTTAAGTTTTGAGGTCTTAAATTAAGATTTATTTTAAGCTTTTCTAAAACTCTCAGGTCACCATTAAAAATTTTATTGTAAGGTTTTTTTATCATTTTTCTTCTATTGCTAAAAAAAATTCTTGTAATTTTTTCTAAATTTTTAGGATTTTTAATTTTGAAAAAATCTATTTTTGGAGTGAAAAAAAGTAAGGAGCTGTCAACTTTTGGTTTTGGTTTAAAAGAACTTGGTTTAATATCTGAAATTTTGATTATATTTAATTTCCAATTAGCTAAAACAGACAATCTTCCATAGTTTGAGCTGTTAATTTTTGCTGTAATTCTATCCGCAACTTCTTTTTGAAACATTAAAATAAGAGCTTCAAACCAGAAATTATCACTTAAGTTAATTATCCATTTACTTAATATTTCAGTGGAAATATTATAAGGCAAATTACCAAAGACAATTATTTTTTCTTCAAACAAATTACTTTCATTAATATTTAAAATATCATCGTTAATTACTTCTAAATTATTTAAATATTTATTTTTTAAAGCCTCTGCAAAATTATTGTCTTTTTCGACCACTAAAACTTTTTTAGGTTTTTTTTTTAAAATATAATTTGTTAAATTTCCTGTGCCAGGGCCAATTTCTAATATAGTTTTATTTTCAATATCAATAGTATTTACAATCATTTCTAGAATTCCATGGTCTATAAGAAAATTTTGGCCTAAACTTTTTTTTGCTTTAATCAATTTTTATCTAAAAATTTTATTGCCTGAATTAAACTTAATGGGTTTGACAAATTTGTCCCCATCATTTTTTCATTTGGTCCATGGTCTGGAGAAACTCTTAAAAAGGGCAATCCTAACGTAATATTAATTGCGTCATACTCAAAAATAGTTTTTATTGGAGTTAATACTTGGTCATGATACATTCCAATTATAACATCAAAATTTTTACGATTGCTTTTTATGAATGCAGTATCAGCTGAAAGTGGGCCTTTCAAGTTATAACCATTCTTTCTCATTTTATTTATCAAAGGCTTTATAATTCTTTCATCTTCATTATATTTTGAAATACTTTCACAATGGGGATTGAGACCCAATATGCCTATCTTAGGCACTTTGTTCAAAACATTTTCATAAAAACTTTGTATCAAAATAACTTTTTCTTTTATGTTACTCTGATTTATTTTTCTTGAAACAAATTTTATCGGTAAGTGAGTGGTAACAGGGCATACTGATAATTTTTTGTTAAAAATCAACATGCATGTTTTTTTTTTCGAAAATTTTTTTGTAAGTAATTCTGTTATCCCTAAATACTTTTTATTTAAAAAATGTTTTTTTGATACTGGTCCATTAATAAATCTAGTAATTTTTTTTTCTTTGATCAATTTGAATGCCATTTTGAAGCAATTGTTGATAAATATATTTGTTTTATTAGATATTTTACCAAAAGCTTTGGCTTGACTGTAATTTATATTAATTAAATTTATAGATGAGCCCACGAGACT